>NZ_VOAR01000013.1:0-2245 GCF_008000495.1 Campylobacter sp. 2014D-0258 | reverse complement strand
AAAATCACATGAAAATAATTAACTTAGGCATTCTGGCTCACGTTGACGCAGGAAAGACAACATTAACGGAAAGTTTATTGTATACCAGTGGTGCAATTGCAGAACTAGGGAGCGTAGATGAAGGCACAACAAGGACAGATACAATGAATTTGGAGCGTCAAAGGGGAATCACTATCCAGACAGCAGTGACATCTTTTCAGTGGGAGGATGTAAAAGTCAACATTATAGATACGCCAGGCCATATGGATTTTTTGGCGGAAGTATACCGTTCTTTATCCGTATTAGACGGAGCAGTATTATTAGTTTCTGCAAAGGATGGCATACAGGCACAGACCCGTATACTGTTTCATGCACTACAGATAATGAAGATTCCGACAATTTTTTTCATCAATAAAATTGACCAAGAGGGGATTGATTTGCCAATGGTATATCGGGAAATGAAAGCAAAGCTTTCTTCGGAAATTATAGTGAAGCAAAAGGTTGGGCAGCATCCCCATATAAATGTAACGGACAATGACGATATGGAACAGTGGGATGCGGTAATTATGGGAAACGATGAACTATTAGAGAAATATATGTCAGGGAAACCGTTTAAAATGTCAGAACTGGAACAGGAAGAAAACAGGAGATTCCAAAACGGAACGTTATTTCCCGTTTATCACGGAAGCGCTAAAAACAATCTGGGGACTCGGCAGCTTATAGAAGTAATTGCCAGTAAATTTTATTCATCAACGCCTGAAGGTCAATCTGAACTATGCGGGCAGGTTTTTAAGATTGAATATTCAGAGAAAAGGCGGCGTTTTGTTTATGTGCGTATATATAGCGGAACATTGCATTTGAGGGATGTTATTAGAATATCTGAAAAAGAGAAAATAAAAATCACAGAGATGTATGTTCCGACAAACGGTGAATTATATTCATCCGATACAGCCTGCTCTGGTGATATTGTAATTTTACCAAATGATGTTTTGCAGCTAAACAGTATTTTGGGGAACGAAATACTGTTGCCGCAGAGAAAATTTATTGAAAATCCTCTCCCTATGATCCAAACAACGATTGCAGTAAAGAAATCTGAACAGCGGGAAATATTGCTTGGGGCACTTACAGAAATTTCAGATTGCGACCCTCTTTTAAAATATTATGTGGATACTACAACGCATGAGATTATACTTTCTTTTTTGGGGAATGTGCAGATGGAAGTCATTTGTGCCATCCTTGAGGAAAAATATCATGTGGAGGCAGAAATAAAAGAGCCTACTGTTATATATATGGAAAGACCGCTTAGAAAAGCAGAATATACCATCCACATAGAAGTCCCGCCAAATCCTTTCTGGGCTTCTGTCGGGTTGTCCATAGAGCCGCTCCCTATTGGAAGCGGAGTGCAGTATGAAAGCAGAGTTTCACTTGGATATTTAAATCAATCGTTCCAAAATGCGGTTATGGAGGGGGTTCTTTATGGCTGCGAGCAGGGGCTGTATGGATGGAAAGTGACAGACTGTAAAATCTGTTTTGAATATGGATTGTATTATAGTCCTGTAAGTACCCCCGCAGACTTTCGGCTGCTTTCCCCTATCGTATTGGAGCAGGCTTTAAAAAAAGCAGGGACAGAACTATTAGAGCCATATCTCCACTTTGAAATTTATGCACCGCAGGAATATCTCTCACGGGCGTATCATGATGCTCCAAGGTATTGTGCAGATATTGTAAGTACTCAGATAAAGAATGACGAGGTCATTCTGAAAGGAGAAATCCCTGCTAGATGTATTCAAGAATACAGGAACGATTTAACTTATTTCACAAATGGGCAGGGAGTCTGCTTGACAGAGTTAAAAGGATACCAGCCAGCTATTGGTAAATTTATTTGCCAACCCCGCCGCCCGAATAGCCGTATAGATAAGGTTCGGCATATGTTCCACAAGTTAGCTTAACAGCTTGCAAAAGTCATATAAAATGAGATTTGAAAGGATTAGAGACTAATTATGATGAAATGCGAATGGATATTGTGTCCTGTTTGTGGGAGCAAAACCCGTAATAAAATTAGGAAGGACACTGTTTTGGAGAATTATCCCCTTTATTGTCCAAAATGCAGACAAGAAAGATTGATTAAAGTTGACAACTTGAAGATAACTGTCATCAAAGAGCCAGACGCTTAAGACGCAGAGCCGATGAAATTGTGGAACAATTCACGAATCATCGGCTCTTTTTGTTTCGTATTTGAAAGAACAAACTCACCAAATAAAAAAAA
>NZ_VOAR01000005.1:0-3050 GCF_008000495.1 Campylobacter sp. 2014D-0258 | reverse complement strand
CTTTTAGTTCCATAAGCGATATTGAGATAGTTTTTACCACTACCATTAAAATTTACAGTTTCATTTTTAGCTATATTAAAACCACCACCCCATTGGATAACAGAATTTACTTTATTACCTGTAATATTCATGGTATTACCATTTACATTTATACTTCCACTTGTTCCATGAGTGAACTTACCCCCACTTGGTAAAGCATAGCTTTGAGAGAAAAGTAAAGAACTTACAACAATTGATAAAACGATTTTATTGTTTTTCATGGTTTATCCTTTCTTGGTTTGGTTTAGTTCTAAGAACTTATCTTTGTTTTTGTTTTTTTATCTGTTTGTTTTATTTTTTCTTTTTAAAAACAAAAATAAGTTCTTAATCCTAGATTTCTCTAGGATTATTAATTGTTGATAACTTTGATTTGTTATTGTTTTTATTGTCCATCCTTATTTATTTTATCTTTGCGTAAATGCTTTTACCATCTTGGGATATTCTTACTTCATAAGAAAGCTTTTGTAGGTTCATCTTTTTTAATCTATCTATAGAACTTAGTTTAAAATCTTCTTTGTTTTTTTGCATTTTTTCAATAAAGCTTTGAAGTTCTTCTTGATTTAAAGTATTAGAGTTTTCATCTATAAAACCTTGCTCACTTTGTAAGATTAAGATTTCTTTATTTTTAAGGTAGGGGTATTGCTCTTTGAGGGTGTAAAGAGCTAATACTCCCTCGCTAGAAATATTAATAGGAGCATCGTATGACTTCAAAAGGGGAGTTGTGTTGATTTTATTGGATACAATAAGATAATAATGCTCAAAGTTATTAATAATTCTAGCTTCAACTTTAGTATTTAAAATCAGTCTATTGTTTTTACTTAAACTGATATCTGAAGGAGCTACAGCATTAGAAGCACTATTGCTATCTTCATAATGCACTAAAGCCCCTGCTAATATATCTATGAAAGTGTTTTTAAATATATTTAAATTCCCACCTATATATAAGGTATTATTATAAGATTTAGCTTCACTTAAACCTGTAATGGCTGAAGGAGCTATAAAAATAGAATTGTTATTTTTATACTCATCAAGATTGAGATTGTTTATGATTAAGGTATTATCATGGGTATTGTTTGAAAGTCCAGCTATAATACTTAAAATTCCTTCTCTTTTATCTGAAGCTACACCAAATAAAGTATCATTGATAATGATTTTATTATAAGCTGCTTCATTATAAGCCATAATCAAATAAGCATTATCAGCTGCATTAGAAGAATAGTTTTTTATATCTATGGTATTATGATTGGCTTTATCTAAAGCTCTTATGATGATTTTAGAACCTTTATCTATATTACTTGCATCGGTAATGCTTTGAACATTGTTGTAATTTATAGTATTATAAGAAGCTTCTTTAGCTTCTGTTAATACAGTTAAATTTCTAAAAGAAGCAAAGTCTTTAATCACTACTTCATTGTTATTAGCACTACTAGGATAAAAGTCTTGATTATTAAGAATGTTTTTCTTAGCTGTATAAATGTATACAGGTAAGGTTGACATAGAATTATTGATATAAACTTTATTATAATCCGCACTGCCTTCTAAGGTTCTAGCAGCTACAATATTTAAAGCATCTTTATAGCTTTGAGAAAGATCGGTTGTGGTAAGATCGTTTTTAATGTTAATGGTATTATGATTAGCTCCTTTAGTTGCAAAGCCACCATAAAAAGAATGTTGGTTATAACCTAAGAAGTTATTAGCGATTTCTAAAGGATGTTTTAATTCTATGTTTAAGGTATTATAATTTGCTTCTCCATTATTAGAAGCTCCTGCATAGAAGTTAAACAAAGCTTGAGCAAAAATGTTCTCATTGTTTTTATCTTTTTTTAGGTTTTTAATATCTTTTAAATTGATAGTATTATCTAAGGCTTGTCCTTGTTCGGTTTTTCCACCCTAAAAATCAGCAAATAAAACAGAATTATAAGCTAGGGGTTGTTTATCATGGTTCATATACATATCAAGATTAAAACCATCTATGTCTAAAAGGTTTTTACTGGCTTGAAAGTTTTTATCTGTTCCACTATCTATATAACCTGCGCTAATATGAGCAGCAGCTGAACTAGCATAAGCTTTGCTTGGACCATGGATAATCATATTAGCATCTTTGATAAAGATTTTATTGTTTTTTACATTGCCTTGATAAGCTAAACCACCTACAAGGTGAGTGATTCTTTCATCAAAGGTATTATTACCATTTTTATCTTTTTTAGGTAAGGAAGTAAAAAACTCTACACTACTACCTGCTTCTATATTTAAACTATTATTTGTAGAATCTCCATAAGTGGCTATAGCTCCGATTAAATAAGGAGCACCATTTAAGGCTAAATCATAAGTGTTCTCAACACCCATACTAATATGGGCATCTTTTTGAAGTATGGTTTGATTATAGCTTGCATTACCATAATGAGTAAAGGTAGAACTCATTAAGAAATTCATGCGTTGATTGCTTTTAGAATTACTAGGGTTTTTTATATGGGTATCTTTAGGTTTAAGATAAAAAACTGAACTAAGTTCTCCTTGTTCTAATATAAGTTTATTATAACTTGCATCAGCATGATCGGTTTTTGCTGTGATTAAAAAAGGAAGCACTCTAACTGTTTTTATACTATGATCGGCTGTATTAACACCATGCCTTGCTTTAAAAGAAAGAACTTCATCTTCTCTCATATCAGGAGTAAGTAAATAATGTTTAAAATTTAAATCGTTTATATTTGTAATATTTGATTTAGGATTGTTATAAATTAAAGTAATATTGTTAATATCTTGTTTAGAACTCTTAGCATAATAATTTATACCTTGGAGTTTTTTATAAGTAGAATTGCTTTTATCATAAAGTTCGTTATCATTAAAATAATGCTCTGAGATATTGAAATTTCGATTGTCTGTAGTATTTGCTTGAGTGGCTGCAAAAGCGTTGATACTTAAGAAGGTAACAATAGAAAGTTTAAAACAAAATTTCTCTATACCCCCCCCCATGAAGTTAAAAAGCTTAATAGCTGGCATAGATGTCCTTG
>NZ_VOAR01000022.1:0-3130 GCF_008000495.1 Campylobacter sp. 2014D-0258 | reverse complement strand
ATATTACAGGTAATAAAGTAAATTCTGTTATCCAATGGGGTGGTGGTTTTAATATAGCTAAAAATGAAACTGTAAATTTTAATGGTAGTGGTAAAAACTATCTCAATATCGCTTATGGAACTAAAAGTTCTACAATAGATGGTTTACTTAATGCTACAGGTAATAATGTTTATCTTATCAATCCTAATGGTGTGGTTATAGGTAAAAGTGGAACTATCAATGCAAATAAATTTGGAGTGTCTACTTCAAGTATGAGCAATACAGAAATGCAAAACTTTGCAAATAGTACTAATCCTGTATTCTCTCCTGTATTTAAGCCTAATAATAAAGGCAATGTGATTAATATGGGAAATATTAAGGCTAAGGATGTTTTAATTGTTGGGAATGAGGTATATTTAAATTCTTCTGTAAATTCAGAAGATAAAATTCTAAATAAAATTGATAGCGATAGTATATGGCTTATTGGAAATACCGTTCAAGCAAATATAGGCACTTTAGATGTAAAAGATAGTTTAAAAATTACCGCCATTAAAAATGGTGCTTTAAATTTAGATGCAAAGGCATATTATTTCAATCCAATCGCATATAATAATTTTTCTAAATATCAAGGAGTTGATTACGGCTCTTTTAAACATAATACAAAAGAATTTAAAACTAATAAATTTGTCGGTATAGGTAGCGATGAGGATTGGTTTTATTTTTCAAAAGGTTGGAATGAGAATAAAAATGGTTTTAGGGATTATGCTGGCGAATATAGACTCACTAACGATATTGATTTTGGGGGTAATCAAGGTAAAGATTTTGGAAAATATACCGTTGATGGCGAAACAATCAATATGATGGTAGGGTATGATTTAACAAATGCTTTTAGCAATTCTCAATCTTTTACTAAAGTTTTTGATGGACAAGGTTTTACTCTAAAAAATATTTATTTCAAACCTCAAGGTTCTATGTGGATAGGTCTTTTTGCTCGAGTAAATAATGGCGCTGAAATTAAAAATCTAAATGTTGAAAATTTTACTTTAGGAAATGGCGACGGATCTTACAATTTTGCAAATCTTGGAGCTCTTGTAGGTTCATTGGATAATGGTTCAAAAGTTAGTAATATAAAAATGAAAAATATTTCTTTTAAAACAGGTGGAATAAATTTAGGAACCATAGCAGGAAGAATTTATGGTAATGCAAATTTAGAGAATATAGTTTTAGAAAATATAAATATTGATAATAAAATAGGTGTTAATTTTACATCTACAGGATCTGTCGTAGGTTTTGCTATGAATGGCACATTTAATAATATTTATGTTGATGGCATAACCATTAAGGCTGCGGCTACTGCTGGTATGACTACTGGAGGAGGAGACATTGGAGAAAGCCATGTTGGTGGATTTATAGGTCATAGTGATTATGGAACTTTTGCAAATATTTATCTTAACAATATAGATCTTACAAACAATTACGCAAGAGGTTCCGAATCTGCTTATATAGGTGGATTTATCGGAACGCATTATCTTAATGGAACTTTTAAAAATATAGTTTTAGATAATATAAAAAATATTAGCTCCATTGCAAGAAATGCTTATGCAGGTGGATTTATAGGTGGTAGTGCAGAATCTGGAAGAAATTCAGGCTCAGGAGACACTTCAACTTTTGAAAATATTTTTATGTATTTTACCCCAGATGCAACCATACAAGGAAAATCAGGTATATTTTACAGCACTCAAACAGAAGGTAGTGTAAATTTTACTTTTAAAAATACGCATATTTATCAAAAAAAGAATAGTTTAAGCAATGCAAATACAGACTCAAGTTTTGCAAATATCATTGAAACAAATGGAGAAAAAGAAGACAAGGTAAATATTCATTATTATACCGAAGGCGATAATTCACACAATGATTTTTTAACCCAAGCAAAACCTATTACCAAACCTAATATTCCAACTAATACTCCAAGTTCTTCACAAGAACCTAGTGAAAATGTCATTTTAGATCAAGATGACTTACATAATGATATTGTTAAGGAAATTATAGAAAATTTAAATGATGAATATTATGGGGTAAATATTTTTGCACTAAAAGATCTTCTAAATAATTATATCTACTATAGCACCATGAATGAAGATGAAAAAACGCAATTTATACTCACATATTTCATAGATAAAGAAAATGATAAATATGCAAAATACAATAAAGAAGATTTTAACAATCTTGCAAGAAACTTAGTGCAAAGTATGGATTTTATTATGGAATATAATAATAACAATCTTGACAATGCCAAATTTGACAGCGATGATACAAAAAATAGCTATTTTAATACTATCCATCAACTCCGTCAAAATATAACCAATAAAAATACCTTATTTGCTTTCCTAAAAGGAGATTTAAAAAGCATAAAGGATAATTACGATCAATTTGTAAGCACCAAAGAAGATCTTAATAAAGCCATTGATGCTTACAATGCTTATGTAGCTTTAATCAATCAAGGTGCAGCAAGTTCTAAAGATGCAGAATTTATTTCGCTTAAAAACAAAGTAAATGAGCTTTATGCTAAAGCACAAGGATATCTTGATACTTATAAATTTGATGATACTTTAAAATCTTATAAAACACAAGCCTTATCTCAAAGTAATAATCATTTTAGCATCAAAGGAGAATTTGATACTAAACTAGCTTCTTTAGATTCTGTTTTAGATAAGCCAAATAATGAAGGTGGAGATACAAGCAATCCTGAAGCAAATGCTCCACTTCCTTTCTCTGAAGCTTTACTCACTCAAATGGATGAAAGTGTTTTAAAACAAGATGAAGATGATAAACAAGCAAGTATAGATGAAGTCAGCACTCAAGAAAGTGGTAATGCTTGTATAGTATCGGATAATTTTAAAGCAGGAAATCCTTGCTCAAGATGATTAAAATCCAAAAGGTTAAAAGCCTTTTGGATCTTGTTAAAAATTAATAAAACAAACAAAATTTAAAGATTAAAAATCAAACAAACACTAAGGAAAATTTAAATGAAACGCATTATCTTACTATCTAGTTTAGCTATCTTAAGCCTTTATGCTAGTGATACTAAAGATAATAAAAAAACCATACAAATGTTAGAACAATCTCCTTATAAAGAAGATGCTAACTTAAA
>NZ_VOAR01000006.1:0-3169 GCF_008000495.1 Campylobacter sp. 2014D-0258 | reverse complement strand
TTAACAAGTCCGCAATGAGCTACTTTCCCCCTGCCAGTAAGGCGTAGTATCATCACCCACGATGTGCTTAGCTTCTTGGTTCGGGATGGAGCAAGGCGTTTCCACATCTGTATAATCACGGACATTGTTATTTAAATATTCTTTGAAAGATTGAATTTAAGAATAAAACTTAATCTTTTATTCCTTTACTTTTTTCTTTATTCTCTTTCTTCTTTTCTTTATCTTTTATCTTTGATAAGTTTTTATATAGAATACTTAAAAAACAATGTTAAGAGCAAGTTCTAATACAAACTCTACTTGAAAGATTTCTATTAAACTCTAAATATTATCTATATTCAAAGTCTTCTTAAAAACCTTAACAAGGAAGTGATGCTTTATTAAAGATAAGCCAAACGCTCTATTAGTACTGGTCAGCTAAAGGACTTTCATCCATTACACACCCAGCCTATCAAACTAGTAGTCTTCTAGAGAGCTTAGAGAAGATTCATCTTAGAGTTGGCTTCACGCTTAGATGCTTTCAGCGTTTATCCTTTCCAAACTTAGCTACGCTGCGATGCTCTTGGCAGAACAACAGCTACACCAGTGGTTTGTTCAACCCGGTCCTCTCGTACTAGGGTCAAATCTCTTCAATCTTCTTACGCCCACGGCAGATAGGGACCGAACTGTCTCACGACGTTCTGAACCCAGCTCGCGTACCGCTTTAAATGGCGAACAGCCATACCCTTGGGACCTGCTCCAGCCCCAGGATGCGATGAGCCGACATCGAGGTGCCAAACCTCCCCGTCGATGTGAGCTCTTGGGGGAGATCAGCCTGTTATCCCCGGGGTACCTTTTATCCTTTGAGCGATGGCCCTTCCACACAGAACCACCGGATCACTAAGACCGACTTTCGTCTCTGCTTGACTTGTATGTCTTGCAGTTAAGCTGGCTTATACCTTTATACTCTACGAACGATTTCCAACCGTTCTGAGCCAACCTTTGTAAGCCTCCGTTATTATTTGGGAGGCGACCGCCCCAGTCAAACTACCCACCAGACATTGTCCCACTTGAGGATAACTCAAGCTGGTTAGCTACCCAAATAAGAAAGAGTGGTATCTCAACAATGGCTCATATACAACTGGCGTCATATACTCAAAGCCTCCCACCTATCCTGCACATTCTTATCCAAGTAGCAGTGTCAAGCTGTAGTAAAGGTCCACGGGGTCTTTCCGTCTTGCCGCGGGTAGGAGGAATTTTCACCTCCACTACAATTTCACTGGATCCCTCTTTGAGACAGCTCCCATCTCGTTACGCCATTCATGCAGGTCGGTATTTAACCGACAAGGAATTTCGCTACCTTAGGACCGTTATAGTTACGGCCGCCGTTTACTCGGGCTTCGATCAAGAGCTTCGCTAATGCTAACCCCATCAATTAACCTTCGAGCACCGGGCAGGCGTCACACCCTATACATCCTCTTACGAGTTAGCAGAGTGCTGTGTTTTTGGTAAACAGTCGGGAGGGACTCTTTGTTGTAAGTTTCTTCGCTTTCGGAGTAAATCCTAATACAAAGCTAACCACACCTTATACCGAAGATACGGTGCTATTTTGCAGAGTTCCTTAAAGAGAGTTCTTCCACGCGCCTTAGAATACTCATCCCACCCACCTGTGTCGGTTTACGGTACGGGCAACATTAGCTAAACTTAGAAACTTTTCTTGGCTCGACGGCATCAGGGGTTCTTCTATCCATCCGAAGACTTCAAAAAGCCTTTCAGTTCTCGGAGTATTGTTATACGGATTTGCCTGTATAACCTCCTACGACCTTAGACTAGCACTTCCATCCGCTAGCCCCCTTAGCCCTAAGCGTCCTTCCATCGCACACTAATGTTGGTATTGGAATATTAACCAATTTGCCATCGTCTACCCCTTTCGGACTCGACTTAGGACCCGACTAACCCTACGATGACGAGCATCGCGTAGGAAACCTTGGGTTTACGGCGTTAATGATTCTCACATTAATTATCGCTACTCATGCCTGCATGCTCACTTCTATTCGCTCCAGCACTCCTTACCGGTATACCTTCGACGCAAATAGAACGCTCTCCTACCACTTGCACACAACTTAAACTACTTAACTTTAGCCTAAGAATATTTTTACTGATTTTACTAAGTTTTATTTCTATCTTTACTCTATAAAAATCAGTAAAAATATAACTAAACATATAACTTAGTTTCTCATATTCTAAACTTAAATAATCTAAGTTGTGTGCAAGTCTACAGCTTCGGTACTTACTTTAGCCCCGTTATATTTTCCGCGCAAAATCACTAGACCAGTGAGCTATTACGCTTTCTTTAAAGGATGGCTGCTTCTAAGCCAACCTCCTGGTTGTTTAAGTAACTTCACATCGTTTTCCACTTAAGTAAGATTTAGGGACCTTAGCTGGTAGTCTGGGTTGTTTCCCTCTTGACGACGGATTTTATCACTCGCCGCCTGACTGCTGTGATTACATATAAGGTATTCGGAGTTTGATAGGGTTTGGTACATTGGTGTATGCCCTAGCCCATTCAGTGCTCTACCCCCTTATATTACGACACAACGCTATACCTAAATATATTTCGGAGAGAACCAGCTATCACGAAGTTTGATTGGCCTTTCACCCCTATCCACAAGTCATCCCGGGGCTTTTCAACGCCTATGGGTTCAGTCCTCCACTAGTTCTTACACTAGCTTCAACTTGCTCATGGATAGATCACTTCGTTTCGGGTCTGCAGCATCTGACTAAGCGCCCTATTCAGACTCGCTTTCGCTACGGCTTCGCGTTTGCTTAACCTTGCCAGACACCACAACTCGCAGGCTCATTATGCAAAAGGCAGTCCATCACCCTGTATTGCTACATAGGGCTCTGAATGATTGTAAGCAAATGGTTTCAGGTTCTATTTCACTCTGATCACCTCAGTTCTTTTCACCTTTCCCTCACGGTACTTGTGCACTATCGATCTGGTATTAGTATTTAGGGTTGGATCGTGGTCGACCCGGATTCAGACAGGATTCCTCGTGTCCCGCCCTACTCAGGATACTGCTAGCTAAGGTTTGTTTTTCGCATACGGGACTATCACCCTCTATGGTTATACTTTCCAGAATGTTCTGCTAAACTTACCTCTTGCACATTGCAGTCCTACAACCCCCAGTGC
>NZ_VOAR01000014.1:0-4148 GCF_008000495.1 Campylobacter sp. 2014D-0258 | reverse complement strand
AAGCACGGGTCTTATGGAGGATACCTATCTTTACTCATAGCAAAAATAGCTCCTTGGTATGTGGATGGTGTGATTGATAATTCAGGTGTTTGCTTGCCATTTTTGGCGTGCATTTTAGGAAGAGAAATGAATCAAGGGGAATTTTATTTCGAAGGAAGTGGTTATAGACTTTATTGTTTTGTATATAAATACTGGAATAGAAATATGAATTCTTCTTATTATTTTGGTGATGAAAATTATTTAATCAGAGCAGTTTTAAATTCAAACCATCTTCAAATTCAATCAAATTTAAATAAAAATACCATTTTTGTAAGCTATCATAGTATACAAGATATGGGTGCGCCAGTGCAAAATAAAATAGAACTTTATAAGTGTTATCAGGAATTAGGATATGATGCAACTTTACATTTAATAAAGGATGAAAATGATATAGATGGTAGATTTGTAAAAAGTTTAGAGCATGGACTTAGAATGACTGATAGGGCTTTATTTAGAAAAGAACTTCCTTTAATGCTTGAAAAACTACAAGGAAGAAAATCTTTTATGCAAGAAAATTCTATCTCTTATCCTTGTGGGAATAAAGTATTTGTGTTTAAGGATTTAGAAGATAAATTTGAGTTAGAGATGATAAATTAAAATAAAGATAAAGGATATAAAATGACAGCATATTTACATATAGGAACTACTAATACAGGAAATCAAGAAAAACAAGGCTTCTTGATGCAAAACGAAGAAAAGCTTTTGCAAAAAGCTTATATTTACCCAAAAAGTCTTAGAGTGGCAAATAGGCATTGGGCTTTGGTGGATATGGTTTTAGAATTGGTTCAAAAAGAAGATATTTTAAAAAAAGAGAGTGTTTTAAGTCATATCACAAATGAAAGACTTCTTAGAGCTATAGAAAATTTTAAAAATGAAAGTGCTTTACATAAAGATAAAAAATTTATTTTTTCAGCTGAGGGTATAGTTTGGGATTTTTCTACCAAAAAACATGTAGAAATTTTAGAAAAGATTATGAGAGAGTTAGGTTTTACTCAAATTTATATTATTGTGTATTTTAGAGATACTTTGGGTTATTTAAACTCACATTGTTCTCAAGATCATAAAAACAATATGGGGTATTATTCTGCTGATTTTGCTCCGCAAGATCATCCTAGAAAATATATTTTTGACTATGAATGGATTTGCAAAACTCATGCTGAGGTATTTGGAGAAGAAAATTTGATAGTAAGACTTCTAAGGGAGGATTATGTAGGAGGGACTTTACTTAAGGATTTTGTTTATCATTTAGGACTTGAATGGGATGAAAGTTTTGTTTTAAAACAAACCAAAAATGAAAGTTTTAATCTTTTAGGAATGGAGCTTATGTCAAGATTAAACCAAAAAGATTTAAAGCAGGATAATCTTAATTCTTTGCTTTTTATGGCAAGAAGAAAATTTGAAGGCAGTAAAGAAAAAAGATTAAAATTTGCAGTACAAAAAGATATTGCTAAAGCTTATGTGGATTATTTTGCTTCTTCGCTTGAATGGGTAAAAAACAAATATTTCCCGCATAAAAATTCTCTTTTTACTCCTGTGAATTGGGAAGAATACGAACAAAATTATACTTTAACTCATACACTAAGTAAAGACTGGGATGATGTGGCGGATTTTATAGCGCAAATTATTGTTTCTAAAAATGAAATCATCAGCTCTTTAAAAGAGCAACTCGAACTTGCAAGGAAAGATTAGTCTTTCATTGCAATTTCAAGCATTTTTTTGATATTTTCAAAGCTTTCAAAATTTTCAGGTGTGATAAATTCTGCTTTTAAGGGTTTTTTATAAAATTTTTCTATTTCAGCAACCAAAGCCATGATATCGATACTATCGATAAAATCTTCACTTACTAGATTTTCCATACTCTCATTGATATCTGTTCTTTCTATATTGATAAAAAATTGTTTGATTTCTTGCATTTTTTCTCCTTTGGTTTTTTGAAATTATAAAATATTTATTTAAACAAGTTCTTTTAAAACTTTCCTATCAATTTTACCATTTTGATTGAGTTTAAATTTGTCAATTTTGATAAAATTTTTTGGGATCATATAAGAAGGTAATTTATCTTTTAAAAAAGCTTTAAAATTAATTTCATCTTTACTTTCATAAAAACAAATAATATCTTCTTTAAAAATACAAGCACTGTTTTTTACACTTGCATGAGAATTTATCACGCTTTCTATTTCTCCAAGTTCTATCCTATGTCCCATATATTTGATCTGATTATCTGCTCTTCCATAGCATAAAAGTTCGCCAAATTCATTATAAGAAACAATATCTCCTGTTTTATAGAGTAAATCCAAATAATTATCATGCAAAGGATTTTGTATAAAAGCTTGTTTGGTTTTTTCTTTGTCATTATAATACCCTAAAGACAAAGAAGTTCCACGCACGAAAAGTTCCCCTTTAACATCTATTTGTTTAGGATTTATGAAATTCATATTTTCATCAAAAACTAAAAGTTCTGTGTTTTTACATGCTTTACCTATAGGTAGAAGTTCTTCATCTTTAAAAGTGCGATTGATGATATAAAAAGAACACACATCAGTGATTTCTGTTGGACCATAAAGGTTGGCAAATAAAGCATTGGGTAAGTGTTTACGCCAAATATTTAGCTGTTTATTAGGCATGATTTCACCACAAAAAAGTATCTTTTTTAAGGTGTTTAAACTAAAATTATTCAAAGCTTCAGTATTTGCAAAATAAATCAGCACCGAAGGTACCCAAAATATAGTGCTTACTTTTTCTTTTTCAAGGCATTCTAAAATTTTATTTGGAAAGGCAAAAAGATGATTAGGTAAAAGATGTAAAGTCGCTCCTGATTTTACACTTGAAAAAATATCTAAAATGCTATTGTCAAAATAAAATGGCGCTTGATTGGCTAAAATTTCATTCTCATCAAATTTAAAAGTCTCACATACCCAAAAAGTATAATCAATCACACTCTTATGAGCTATACTTACTCCTTTAGGAATGCCTGTGCTCCCGCTAGTAAAGAAAACATAAAGTAAATTAGTATCTATGTGTTTTTCTTTTGCATTTTTTAGCAAACTTTCATCTATATTAAAACTTTCAAAGTCTTGTGTATAAAGCGTAGGCAAATCTAAATTAAAATTTAAATCCTTTGAAGTGATAAAAAGTTTAGGTTTTAAAACCTCTATGACTTTTTCTACTCTTTCTTTAGGACTTTTTTCATCTAAAAGGGTATAAAAATTTCCACTTAATGCCACTCCAAAAAATGAAATCAAACAATCAATCCCTTTAGGCAAGATGATTAAAACAGGAGCTTGAGTAGGATTATCATTTCCTAAAGTTTTTAAAATTTCACTGGCTAGTTTTTTGGAAAAAAGATCAAAGTCTTTATAAGTGATTTTTTTTCTTTCCTTGGCAAAAGGTTCTACAAAAGCAGTTTTTTCGCTAAATTTGATTAAACTTTTTTCTAAAAAATTGTAGATATGGGTTGTCATGGTTTGCCTTTTTAGTTTTTTGTAATATAATATCGATAAATTAATAAAAAAGGCCTTTATATGCTCATAAACCAAACCTTTGAAATCGATTCTTGTGATGATGTAGAACTAGATATTAAAAGAACTAGTAAGCTTGAATACCGTATAAGTTATGATGATGAAAAAGATATCAAAGCTATAGTTTTTATAGTGGGTGGTTTTGGAGCTAATGCAAATATTTCTTTTTTAGATTTTGATAGAGAATATATCGCTAAAAAATTTGATGTAGCGACAGTAAATGTTTTTTATCATTGTTTTTGTCATAGAAGATCAAATGTTGAGAAATACAGTGCATATAAATTTTTTCAAGATGAAGATATTGAAAATATTAAAAATTTATTAAATCAGTTTCAATTTTCTTATAATGAAATAAATAATGATAATGCACTTTTTTTAGCAAATTCTTTAGTAAAACATGTAGAAAATTTAAAAATGCAAAATAAACTCGATTATAACTTTAAGTTAAATTTTACCTCCACTATTATCCCACCTAATGGAGACTATCAAAACTATGGCATTATGGCAGCTATTGATCATATCAATGCTTTAAAAGATTTAGTTAAACGCTTTCCAAAATTTGCAGATTTACCAAAAATTTATGGGGGGGGG
>NZ_VOAR01000010.1:0-7937 GCF_008000495.1 Campylobacter sp. 2014D-0258 | reverse complement strand
TTAAAAAACAAGATTATAAAACACCATTTAGTTTATAAGACAAAAACCAAAAGAGTTAATTTATAAAATCTACTAAGCTAGTGAAACTTTATAATTTAAAAGATTTTAAGTCCTTTTTTCAAAAAAGGAAATGAAAGTATAACCAATTAAACTTAAAAGTGTATTAAACAAAGGATTAAATAGTATAAATATTTGTGTAAGTATTTATATAAGTATTTGGTGGGTTGAAAAATGGGGGGGGGAGGTAGAAATTTCTCCAATCACCCCAAAGTTAAAAGTATTTTCCTAGGCTTACATAAACTCTTGCTCGATGTTCTCCATCGTGTTTAAACCGATGAACAGCTCTTGCAGCATCCATTTTTACATAAAAATTAGCACTTCTTGTATAGAGTATTTGCATACCCATTGCATCCATAAAATAATGATTTTCGCTTTGATATTCTTTATTTTCATACCAAGAATATCCTATATCATAAAAAGGAGTCAAGTAAAGCCCTTCTAAAGGTGTTTGAAATCTTATTCCTAAGGTGCCAGAAACAACATTATCCGCACTCCCCTCGCCTTCTAAATAAGCACGCACACCATAAGGTCCACCTAAAGACACGGATTCACTACTATCTAAAACAGCACCACCGATAACTTTTTGATAATTGAGTTGAAAAATGTGAGTTAAGCGTTCTTGGAATTGATATTCGTTGCTTAAATTTAAATTCATTTTTCCAAAATTCCCTAAATTTACTCCATTAAATCCAGAAGAATCACCATCGTTTTCAACATTGCCATATGTAAAATTTAAGGTATAACTTAGGACATTATTCTCTAAACCTTTATAAGTTCCTTCTATGCCTAAATTTACACTATTGCTCGCTTTTTCATTACTTACTAAACCATCAAGATAATAATCTTTAATCTTTTTATGAGTAAAACCCGAAACAAGATATAAAGAATACTCAGTATATAAAAACACAGGATAAGAAAAATTTACCCCAATATTCATAGAGTCCCCATAAAAACCAAGATTTCTATAAATTCCACCAAGAACATAATGTCCTTGAGTTACAAATGGAGTAATTTTTAAATTTCCTATAAAAGTACTATAATTAATCCCATAATCTATTTGATTTTCATCGCTATCTTGAAGATAAAAATTTAAGTTATCCCCTTGTCTTGCTATATTGTTTAAACTTTGACTCATTCCTGCTCTAAAACGACCTGTTTCTTTAGTCCCATAGTTGTTAGAATATAAAGTTAAAGTTGCACTATCACCTTTGTTTACTTCTATAATAACATCGCTTTCTCCATAACCATCACCTGATTGTAAATTAGTATTGGTTTGGATTCCGTATATTTCATTGATTTTGTAAATTTCATTTTCCACATTTTTAGTTGTGATAACTTTCCCTTTAAGATTTTTGTTCAATTTACTCTCTAAAGCATAATCCCTCACACCTGAGTTGTTTTTAATGATTACTTTTCCTAAAGTTCCAAAAGCTATGTTAATTTGCACTTTGTTAGAACTTAAATCTTGTGGTGGTATATAAGCAGTTGCCGAAGGATAGCCACTTACTTGACAATAATAAGCTATAATGTTTGTTATATCTTTTAAATTTTGTAAGCTTAACTCTTGGTTGCGATATTCAGCTATTGCATCTTGAATTTCTTTTTCGCTAATTCTTAATTTTTTAAATGTCAAATCTTTATTATCGATATGCAAAACATACTCTCTTACAAAAACCTTAGCTTCATTTTGATCAGTTTGTGAATTTGTAATATTTGTAGTATTTTGCTCTTTAAAATTTACAGGGCTTTTTTGATTTTTTAATGTATTTTTTAAATTTTTATTTTGTGGTTCATTTGCTTCAGGAGAGCTTTCTATAAGCTCTCTTATTTTATTATTATTTAGCTCTTCAGCATGTGAAAATACTTGCAATAAGACTAAAACAACTAAAATTTTTCTCATTTTTATTTCCTATTTTGCATTTACACAAATGTTCATTGTCTTAAAATTATCACTTACAATACAACGCAAACCACTACTTCTAGCATCTGCTTCTCCTATTTCCACTTGATCATCATCTTCTTCTTTTTTTGTGTCTACTTCGGTTTGAATTTTTATAGGAGCTTCTACAACCTTTTCAGGAATTTCAGGCGGCAATACAGAAGGTTTGTCTGGATCTTCACCCCCTTGTTTATCTGGCTCATAAATAGATATATTTGGTTTTTCTGGCAATGAAGCTAATTTTCCTTCGAATTTATAATTTCCAGTGTATGCTTTATCATCTACATCTTTACCTTCTATAGAAAAACCTTGAGAATTTAGAATTTCATTTTCAAGCTTATAGTGAAATCCTTCATTTCCACTAAGATCCGCAAACTGCTTTTCAAGAGCTTCTTTTTGTTCTAAAAGTTTTTCATACATAACTTTAAGTGTTTCATCGCTAACTAAGCCTGATTCTTTGATTTTTTCATAGTTTTTATTTTCTTTGTCAAGTTGAGCTAAGGCTTCTTGGTATTTTTGTAATTCTTCTTTAAAACTAGCGAAATAACCTTCGCCGGTTTTGATTTTATCCATAGCAGTTTTCTTTTGCGTCCATTTTTCATAAAGATTGGTATAATTTTATAATTTTGATCTTGGGAATTTTTCCACAAATTTACAAATTCTTGTTCTACTCCAGTATCTTTAAATGCATTTAAGAAATTTAAACTTTGAGTGATCTCACTGGCTTCATCTTTTCCTACCACACCCTTACTATCTACGTAAGTCCAAGTTTTGGTATCAAAATCATAAGTGTATTTTCCATTCATCAAATCATCTAAAATTCTTTGAAGTAATTTTGGATCAAAGTCATTTTTGGATAATACAGGATCTTTAAAATCAGGTACTTCTGGAGTAATTTTTGCATTACCATCATAATAAGAAACATATCCATTGTTATAATCCTTGCTAACCACTCCATCTTTTTCAAGAATAGCTATAATTTGTTTATTTATCTCCATATCTTTCATCGCATTATAATCATAAAATTCATATGATCTGCCATCTTTGTAAGCATAACCATTTATAGCACTCCCAAAAAAGCCATCTTTGATATCTTGATAATACCAATTATATTGCTTAGTGTTATAATTTTTTTCATAATAGATAGCAACATTATCCGTTTTCATAATTCCATCATTCCAATTTTTCACAGAGTACCCATAGAATAAACCTTGATATTTTTCATTAGAATTTGAACGAAACTTTTGAGCAATAATACTTACATCTTGTCCAAATTTAAGTTGAATATTATTAAAATTTGCTCTCCCAACTTTTGATGTAAACAATCCCCCAAAAAATCCACCAGAAAAATTATACTCCCAGTTATTTAAATCTGGAAAATAGCTCGAAGCTCCATCTCCAGCTTTAGCGTAAATTTGCATTTTTTGATCAAAGTTTAATAATATATTTTTAAAATCAACATATAAAATTTTATCATCTAAAGGATTTAAAAGCCCTATAAAACCGCCAGAACCTACTTTAAAATTACCGTTAACAACCCAAACATATCCTCTTTTCGCAATAATATCTCCAAAATTTATTAAAGAAATTTTTTCAAAAGAATTAGTTCCATTTATAGCTCCAGCAAAACCTCCTGCGCCAGCATGCTTGACAAAAGTTTTACCATCTGCTTGAACACTACCTATATTTTTTAAATCAATTTGAGAAAAATATGATTCATCTCCAGCATAACCTACAAAACCACCTGCAAAAATATTACCACCTGTTTCTGAACCTAAAATCGTTACTCCGCCAATATTGTTTAATAAAATATTAGAAAAATTACTACCTTCTGAATAACCAGCAAAACCACCTAAGTAAATATCAATATACGCGCTGCTAAATTTACCCTCTGGCTGTAGTGCGATTTTAGAAAAATTATCTAAACTAATACGATTAAAACTAGAACCACTTTTGGCATAACCTACAAAACCGCCACCATAAAGAAATCCACTGGTTCCATTTTTGGAATTTGGGTCAAAGAAAATTAAATCTCCAATATTTTTTAAATGAATATTACTAAAATCTGCGCTAGAGCTTTGCCCAACAAAAGCTCCTCCAGAATTTGTTTTTCCGCTAAATTTCAAACCATCGACATTAAGATTATAAATTTTAGCCTTATTGTTACCATCTTTTCCTTCAACTTTACCAAAAATACCAGTATTCCATCCTTTGTCTGTGTTTTGAGCATTGATAAGTATATTTTTTAAAGTATAATTTCCACCATCAAAAATTCCACTAAAGGCATATTTACTTGCACCCACAGGATCCACTGCATTTTTATATCCAAAATCTATATCGCTAACCAATCTTACAGTTGTTAAATCATCTTTAAAAATTCCATTTAATTCATCTTTATTCCAACCATTTGAAAATAAAATCCATTCTTGAATATTTTTATCATTTTCCCAACCACCAATAGTGATGGCTTTGTAAAAATTTTGACTCTCTTTTCCATTGTAAGATGACTTTAAAATAGTACCAAAATCTCCAAATTGATATTTATCATTTGCAAAACTTGTCATATCCCTTTGCATAAATCCCTCAACAATAGCCGTGCCTTTGAAGCCATCTTTATCAATTTTAATAGTATTTTTATTCTCTTTATCTTTTCCTACACTAACATAAACATAATTTCCTATTAAATGGGCTGTTTTAGCATTAGTTTGCCCATCTTGCCCCGCTAGCTCCGCTCCTACTCCTATTTCAACCTTATTTCCTATTAAAACAATATTATCTGCATTAATCTTTCCAAGATTGATAATATTTCCTTGCTTGCTTACATCAAATGCTGGAGAAAAACTAGCTCCTTGCTTTAAAAAAAGTTTTAACATTCTCATCATTTAAAGGTGTCGTGCTAGCTACAAATTTTCCCGCAGTGATAGTTCCTGTTTTGCCAATCAAAACTCCCATGGGATTAACTAAAAAGATATTGTTATTCCCGCCATTTAAAGCTCCGTTTATCTTAGAAGCATCTTTTTGATAAGCAATGTTTAGGTAGTTTTTACCAGAAGTTGTAAAATTTACACTTTCTCCCTGAGCTATATTAAAACCACCACCCCATTGGATAACATGATTTTGTCCTTTTCCTGTAATCGTTACAGTATTTCCAGAGGTATGGATAGTCCCACTTGTACCATGAGTAAATTTACCTCCTTGTGGTAAAGCATAAGCTTGAGAAAAGAGTAAAGAACTCACCGCAAATGATAAAACTATATGTTTACTCATCTTTTTCATGTTACTCTCCTTTAAAGTATGTTGATATAAATTATTTTTGCATCATCTGAAACTTCAAAGCTAAAATTTACATTTTTCAATGTACTTTTAGCCAACTTTTCTATCTTGTTGTAATTAAATTTATTTTTATTATTTTTCATTTTTTCTAACAAATTTTCTAATTCTTGTTGATTTAACAATCTATTGTCACCATCATAAATTCCAACATCACTTTGTATGAGAATATATTTTCCTTTTGTTGGTTTATTTTTAGTAAGAATTTCCATACTTCCATTTGAAGGAAGATTGATAAGTTTTTCTATAATCAAGATAGGATTTTTTATTTTATTTGATAAAATAAAAGTAAAATTTTCAAAGTTATTTACCACTTCTGATTTGACATCTTGAGTATCTATAATCAAACGATTATTTTTAGAAAAATCTTCTTGATGCGGTAGAATTTGAGTGATTATTTTGCCTTTTTTATTTACTTCATGAAAAACAGAACCAGAAAGCAAATCGATATTTACATCTTTAAAGAAATTTAACTCTCCACCTAAATATAAAGTATTGTTATAAGATTTAAAATTTGAAATATCCGAAGTTCCAGATGGAGCTAAAAATATAGCATCTTGATTTTTATACTCATCTATATTTAAATTAACAAGCTCCATGATATTATCATGAGAATTTGCAGACACTCCAGCTATCAACCCCACATAACCTTGTCTTTTATCTGAGGCAGTACTAAAAACTGTGTTGTTGATGATGATTTTATTAAAAGCACTTTCTTTATCTGCTTTTATGATGCACGAACTTTCCACGGCAGCCGAAGAACAATCTTTAAGCTTTATAAGATTGTTGTTTGCATTTTGAGTTGCTTTTAAAATAATTTTTGAGCCCTTTCCTAAAGAACTCGCTTCGGTTAAACTCTGAATGAGATTATAATTTATTTTATTATTTGAAACATTTTTAGCATTGATCATCAAACTTAAATTTTTAGATGATTTAATATTTTCAAAATTTACTTCATTATTGTTTGATTCATCAGCGATATAGTCTATACCATCTAGCGTAGTTTCACTTGTAATAAAAGCATATAAAGGCAATGAAATAACAGAATCTTTTATACTTAAGGTATTATTATTTGCTTTTCCACTTAAAGTTCTAGCTGCATATACAGTAAATTTATCAGAATAATTTTGTGGAACTTTTTCATAGGTTAAATCATTTTGTATATCAATAATATTAAAATTCGCACCCTCCGTAGCAAAACCTCCGTAAAGATTGTAATAATTTTTCCATAAAAATTATTACTGATTTTTAAAGGTTTTTTAAGACGAAATACAATTTTATTTCCATTAGCTTCACCATCGTTAGAATACCCACCATAGAGGTTTAACGATGCATGTGTTTTAATGTTTTTATCAAGATGATCTAATGAGTTAAAATGGTAAACTTCTATAGAATTTTTCTCTGCATTACCGTGAGCGTTGGCATATCAAAAGGGACTTATATGATTGGTGGCTGCGGAAAATAAAAGAGGGAGCTTCTGTAGGGCATAGATACAGCTGCCTTTGCGTTTTGGCGTCCTATGCCGTTAAGTGCGATATTCCGGAAGATGAGCTTTTTACGGACGCTTTTTCCCTATTGCAGTTTCTTGATGATATGTCAGATGATGAGCATAACCGTTTTACTAAGCGTGATATAATGGACGCTATGCAGTTTTATCAAGAAAATTATGTCACATATAGTCGAAGTGAAGCGGAAAGAGTATCGGCTATTCCTATGCCAGCGAATAAAAGGAATTACCAAAAACAGGCTGATCACTTAGAAGAAGCAAGAGCAATTCGTGATATTCGTATGAAAAGACAGGATAGGGATTGGAGAGAGGGAAATGGTAGACCAAAAGGCAGCGGAGAAAAGTCGAAGATTGTCGAAGAATGGCAGCGTCAGCACCCGGACGGAAAGAAAGCAGACTGCATACGGGAGACAGGATTGAGCAAGCCCACAGTTTACAAGTGGTGGAAGTAGGGCATACTTGAAATGCCGAAAGGCATATGGTATAATGCCAGTAGGCGAAAATGACAGAAGTGCTCATGTGGCACAGCAAAAAGCCCCGGAGGTCGCAACTCCGGGGCTTTTCTATTCCGTTCTGGGTGGGTGGCTTAATCCCAAGGCTGGCTACCAGTTATTCTTCTCCGTCCAACCATTTGCAGATGTAGTAGGCAACTACACTTGCCAAAACAGAGAGAAAAAATGACAGAAGTTCACTCATGCGGTTCACCCCCTTTCTCTACCTGTCTGGGGGCGGTAGCGTCGTTCATTATATCACAGGGGCAGAAATGCCACAAGAAGCCATTTCCCCTTGTTTATCATCAAAGCCATAAGGAAAAGAGTGTCAAGGGCGGTCATAGACCGCAGCGTTTACCCTTGATACTCTTTTTTGTTGGCTATAATGCCGGAGGGGAAAACGGCTATTGGAGTTATTTACCCAGTGATAGGAGTATTTATCACTGGGTATTTTTATGCCCTTTTTTGGGTGTTGATAGGAGGAAAATCACATGAAAATAATTAACTTAGGCATTCTGGCTCACGTTGACGCAGGAAAGACAACATTAACGGAAAGTTTATTGTATACCAGTGGTGCAATTGCAGAACTAGGGAGCGTAGATGAAGGCAC
>NZ_VOAR01000017.1:0-12399 GCF_008000495.1 Campylobacter sp. 2014D-0258 | reverse complement strand
TTTCTACAGGACCATCTCTTACTAAACAACTTCCTTTATTAAAAAAGTATGCTAGTAAAGCTACGATTTTTTGTGCGGATTCTTCTTATCCTATTTTAGCTAAGCATAATATTAAGCCCGATTATGTTTGTATGTTGGAAAGAACTGAATTAACAGCAGAGTTTTTTAATCATGATTTTGGAGAATTTGATAAGGATATTGTGTTTATTTGTGCTGGTGTTGTTCATCCAAAGGCGATTGAGTATTTAAAGGGTAGAAATAGAAAATATCTTATCATACCAAGATATTTATATTTTCCAATCTATATAAAGCTTAAATATTTTGATTTTTTATACAATACACCTAGCGTTGCACATATGGCTTGTTATCTTTCCTTACATTTAAATCATAAAAACATCATTTTTATAGGACAGGATTTAGCTTATGCTGAAAATGGCAATTCTCATCCTGATGATTATCAAAATTCAGCTAATTATGAAAGTCAAATGTATGAACATATTTTAACCGAGGCTTATGGTGGGAAAAAAGAAATTAAAACTCATGAAGTTTGGATATTTTTTAAACAAATCCTAGAAGCAATGATTATTAAGTATCACATCACCACCTACAACTGTACCGAAGGTGGAGCAAGGATAGAAGGAACCATAGAAAAACCTTTTCTATGGGCTTGTGAGAATTTACTTGATAAAGATTTAAATAAACCTTTTGAAAAATTAGAACCTTTAAGTTTAAATAAACAAAATGAATTTTTACTTAAGGCTTATTATAAAGTTTATCAAAGTATTAAACATTGTAGAGATTTTAGTAAAATACTCAGCAATGATTTTAACAATATACAAAATATATATTTAAATTTAAACAAAAAAGAAAATGATTTAAACTTGGCTATTAGAAAAATAGATGAATTTAAAAATAAATTAGAAAATATCAAACAAATGCAAGATTTATATGAAATTTTACAACCTCTGCGTACTCAATTTGAACTTAATCTTGCTAGAATTTATGTTTTAAATCCTAAAACCAAAGAAGATGCTTTTAATAAAAGTATTCTTTGGATAAAAGAACATTTAGAATTTATGGAATTAGTTTATGGGCATATTAAAGCACAAGAAAATGCTTTGATTAAAAATATACTTCCTTTAGAAGAAAAACTTAAAGAAAGAAAATTAGATAAATGGATGGAAAGGGTGAGAAGGTGAGAAATATTTTAGTTACAGGTGCTGATGGTTTTATAGGTTCTCATCTTTGTGAAAGTTTGGTCAAAAAAGGTTTTAAAGTCAGAGCTTTAAGTCAGTATAATTCTTTTAATTTTTGGGGACATTTAGAAAAAAGTCCTTTTTTAAAAGACATGGAAGTTATAAGTGGAGATTTAAGAGACAGTTTTTTTTGCGAAAAAATCACCAAAAATATAGATGCGATCTTTCATCTTGGCGCTTTAATCGCTATCCCCTACTCCTACACAGCCCCACAAAGCTATGTGGATACCAATGTCAATGGCACTTTAAATATGCTCGAAGCAGCTAAAAAAAACGAGATTTCACATTTTATCCACACCTCAACAAGCGAAGTTTACGGCACAGCCTTTTATGTACCTATCGATGAAAAACACCCTTTACAACCTCAAAGCCCTTATTCTGCAAGCAAAATCGCTGCAGATATGATGGCGCTGAGTTATTATAATTCTTTTAATTTAAATGTCAATATTGCACGCCCTTTTAACACCTATGGACCAAGACAAAGCGCAAGGGCTATCATACCTACCATCATCACACAAATTTTAAGTGGAGCAAAGGAAATCAAACTAGGAGATTTAAGCCCTAAAAGGGATTTAAATTTTGTGCTAGATACTTGCGAGGGTTTTATCTCTCTTTTAAATTTAAAACATTTTGGAGAAGTTTATAATATAGGCTCAGGAGTGGAATACTCCATGCAAGAAGTACTTGATCTCATACAAAAAATTTTAGATTCTAAAGTAAAAATCATCCAAGATGAACAAAGATTGCGTCCTAAAAATAGCGAAGTTTTTAGACTTTGTTGCGATGCAAACAAGCTTAAAAAAGCTACAAATTGGCAAAGCAAAATAAGTCTAGAAGAAGGCTTGAGACAAAGCATAGAGTATTTTAAAGAAAATTTAGAAAATTATAAAAGCGAGCTTTATAATGTTTAAAAAAGAAATTTCTTTTATAAAAAGTCTTTTTAATAAAGAAAATATCGCCCTACATGAGCCTTGCTTTATAGGCAATGAGAAAAAATATCTTTTAGAGTGCATTGATAGCGGTTTTGTTTCAAGCGTAGGAGAATTTGTAACGCGTTTTGAAGAAGCTTTAAAAGAAAAAACCAAAGCACGCTTTGTCATCGCTACAAATACAGGCACAGCAGCCCTTCATATCGCTTTACTAGCTAATGGTATCGATGAAAACTGCGAAGTCATCACTCAAAGCATAAGCTTTGTCGCTACGGCCAATGCTATCGCTTATACAGGTGCAAAACCCGTTTTTTTAGATATAGATGAAAACACTCTAAGTTTAAGTCCTAAGGCTTTAGAGCATTTTTTAGAAAATCAAACTTATCAAAAAGATAATCTTAGCTATAACAAAACCACACACAAACTCATCAAAGCTTGTGTTATTATGCACACCTTTGGTTTAAGCGCTCATATAAAAGCCATCAAAGAGCTTTGTGAAAAATACCACATCCTTTTAATTGAAGATGCTGCAGAAGCCTTAGGAAGCACCTATGAAAACAAGGCCTTAGGCACTTTTGGAAAGTGTGGAATTTTAAGCTTTAATGGCAATAAAATCATCACAGGTGGATGCGGTGGGGCGATATTAAGCGATGATGAAAATTTAGCCAAACTTGCAAGACACCTTAGCACCACAGCTAAAATCCCCCATCCTTACGAATACGATCATGATAGGATAGCTTATAATTACCGTCTTTGCAATATAAACGCAGCAATCTTGTTTGCAGGACTTGAAAATTTAGAACTTTTTTTAGAAAACAAAAGAGAACTTGCTAAAATTTACAAGGATTTTTTTAAAAATCACGATAAATGTAAATTTATCGATGAAAAAAGCAATGAAAAAAGCAATTTTTGGCTCAATACCTTGCTTTTTAAAAATGAAAATTTAAGAAATATTTTTTTAGAAGAATGCTTGAAAAATAATATTTTCGTCCGTCCTGTATGGAAAAGCTTACCGAGTTTAAAAGCTTTTCAAAACTGTCAAAGCAATGAGCTTATAAACACTAAAAATTTAGAAAAACGTTTGGTTAATTTACCTAGTAGCGTTAGAATAGCAAATAAAAAGGAATGATGCGTTGCAAAATTTAATTCAAAGCATTAAAAAAATTTTAATAAGAAAAAATATGAGAGTAGCGGGGGGGGGGATTTGATTTTTTTACTTCTTCTTTTAGGAGAAGTGCGTGAAAAATGTCATCATCATAGGAGCGGGTGGCTTTGCTAGAGAGCTTTATTCTTATTTAAAAGATGCAAATTACGAAATTATAGGCTATATTGATATACAAGAAAATAATTTTTTGACTTAAAATATCTAGGCAATGAAGATAATTTCGATAAAAAGTTGATTCAAAAAGCATCTTTTGCTTTAGGTGTAGGACAAATCAATTTAAGAAAAAAAATCCTTGTAAAACTTTCAAAAAAATCATGTAATTTTATCACTTTTATACATCCTCAATCTTTTGTTTCAAAAGAAGCTAAAATAGGACAAGGGGTATAGTGTGTCCTTTTGTAACCATTAATGCTAATTCAAATATAGGAGATTTTGTACTTTGTAATATTTATTCAAGCATAGCTCATGATTGTAAGGTAGGAGAAGGAAGTATTTTAAGCCCTTATGCTACACTTAATGGAAATTCAAGCATAGGAAAAAATTGTTTTTTAGCTACTAGAGTTAGCCTGTTGCCTTGCGTAAACTTAGAAGATAACTGCATAGTAAGCAGGTAGTATTATTAGCAAAAACTACACATCCAATCAACTTATTTTTCATAAAAATATAATTAAAACAAGGAAAAAACAATGAAAGAAATTAATATCATAGACTTTGGTTTAATGGGTAAGCAAATAAGTGCTTTATTTTATTTATTAGGCTATGAAATAGGTGTTTATAATAAAAGCAACCTCAATATATACGAATTTGAAAAACAAATAAAACTTCTACAAAGAAAAATAGATTTTTCTAATTTTAACGCCGGAAAAATAAACATTTACCAACATATAGAAGATCTTAAAAATAGCTTGACTATAGAAAGCTTAAATGAAGATTTAAATTTAAAAAAAGAAATCATGCAAATTCTTAGAGATAATAATATAGTTTTTCGAATTCAAGTTCTTTGAGTATGGATGATTTAAACTGCGATTTTATACATTTTTTCAATACTATTTATATCAAATTAATAGAACTTTGTGATTCTAATTTAGAACGATTTACCCCATTGAAAGATCTTAAAAAATTAGGATTTCATATCATTTGCAGTAAAGGCAATCGAGGAGCTTTAGCAAATTTACTTTTGTTCAATGAAATTTCATCATTTTTTAAAATTATAGAAAAATACGATTATAATTTCAAAGAATGTCAAACAGTTTATGATTTGCTTTATGAAAAAAGAAATTTGTTAAATATTATCGACACTATAGGCATAGAACTTTGTAATAAAATTTGTAAGAATTTAAAAGAAGATGATGAAAATTTTTACCATCCAAAAATCTTTAAAAAGGCCTTATAAAAAGGAATTTTAGGTAGAAAAATAAAACAAACATAAGTGATATTTTATAAAATAAGCAAATATTAATTTAATATTTTATATAATTTAATATTTTTATTAATATTGAAGGGATGGGGAATGATTTATTGTGATCACTGCGTGATGCCAAATACTAGACCTGGTATTAATTTTACAAAAGACAAAGAAGGTAAAAATATCTGTTCAGCTTGCATCAATCATAAAAATAAAGAAAATATTGATTATAAAGCAAGATTTAAAGAGCTTGAAGCCTTATGCGATAAATACCGCAGAATGAATGGAAAATTTGAATATGATTGCGCTATTGCCGTAAGTGGAGGTAAAGATTCGCATTTTCAAGTGCATATCATGAAAGAAAAACTTGGAATGAATCCTATTCTTTTTAGCGTTGAAGATAATTTCACCATGACTGAAGCAGGTAAGAAAAATCTTAAAAATTTAAGTGAAACTTTTGGTTGTCATATTATTAGCTTAAAGCCTGATATCAAAACTCAAAAAAAAGTTATGCTAAAAACCTTTGAAAAATATGGAAAACCCACTTGGTTTATTGATAGACTGATTTACAGCTATCCTTTTGCTATGGCTTTAAAATTTAATACACCTTTATTGGTTTATGGAGAAAATGTTAGTTATGAATATGGAGGTAGTGATGCCAAAGAAACTCCTAGTGCCAAAGAAATATTTTTAAATGGCGTAGCTAGTGATTTAAATATAAATGAATTTATAGATGATGAAATCAAAGAAGAAAATCTACAACTCTTTTTTAATCCCAATGCAAATGATATCAACAAACTTAATCCTATTTATCTAAGTTATTTTGTAAAATGGAATTCTTATAGCAATTATATTTTTGCTAAAAGTCGTGGTTTTACTGATCTAGAAGGCGAATGGTATAGAACAATGTGTGCAGAAAATTTTGATCAAGTTGATAGTATAGGCTATATCCTACATGCTTGGATGAAATACCCTAAATTTGGTCATGCTTGTGCGAGTGATTACGCAGCTCGTTTCGTGCGTTATGGACTTTTAAGCAGAAAAGAAGCTATTGAACTTGTGCAAAAAAGAGATCATAAGCTTGACAATAGATGCGTTGAAGATTTTTGTAATTTCATAGGTATTAGTAAAACTACATTTTGGAAAATAGTAGAAAAACATTACAATATGGATTTATTTTATAAAAATGATTTTGGAGAATTTAAATTAAAAAACAAATTACAATAAAAATATAAAGGAAAAAAATGCAAAACTCATTAGAAGCTTATACAATGAAATATAATGAAAATGGATACGGATTACTTTTTCCAGATGCTCATGTAGTACGTTTTTATGAAAGAATTTTAAAATACAAACTAAATAAAATAAATGGAAATTTACTTGATTTTGGTTGTGGCAATGGTGTACATTCAGCGTATTTTCAAAGCAAAGGGTTTAAAACCTTCGGAATAGATATAGTTCCAAGTTTAAAAGAAATTTGGGAGCAAAATATTAGAGGGGGGGGGGATATTGTAAAATTATAGAACCAAATTCTAGCATCAAAGGACTTTTTGATGAAAATATGGATATTATCTTTGCAAATCAAAGTCTTTACTACATACCTCTAAAAGAACTTAAACAAAATATTTTAGAATTTTACGAACTTTTAAACACAGGTGGAATACTTTTTGCTACAATGATGAGCAAGAAAAATTATTATTTCTCCCACAGCCAAAAAGAAGAAAAAAATGGCTTGAGTAAAGTTGAAATCAAAGGTAGACTAAACGAAACGAGTTTTATACATTTCATCGATAAAGTCGAAGATCTAGAAAATCTTTTTCAACCTTTTGAAACTTTATTTCTAGGAGATTATGATCCTATTAATTTTTATAATTTTGAAGGATCAGCACACCATTATGTTTATATAGGTATTAAAAAATAAAATTTTGCCTTTATTTTAAGGCAAAATAAAGGCAAAACTATGAAAAAAACCCTCATCATCGCAGAAGCAGGAGTTAATCACAATGGTGATTTAAATTTAGCTAAAAAGTTAATAGAAATCGCAGCAGATTCAGGCGCTGATTTTGTTAAATTTCAAAGTTTTAAAGCCAAAAACTGTATCAGCACAAAGGCTAAAAAAGCACCCTATCAGCTTAAAACCACAGCTAGTGATGAGAGTCAGCTTCAAATGGTACAAAAACTCGAACTCGATATTAAAGCTCATAAAGAGCTTATCTTACACGCAAAAAAATGCAATATTGCCTTTCTTTCTACTCCTTTTGATCTTGAAAGTGTAGATCTTTTAAATGAGTTAGGCTTAAAAATCTTTAAAATTCCAAGCGGAGAAATCACCAATCTACCCTATCTTAAAAAAATTGCAAAGCTTAATAAAAAAATCATACTTTCAACAGGCATGGCAAATTTAGGCGAGATAGAAGAAGCTTTAAATGCGCTTTGCAAAAATGGCGCTAAACGCCAAAATATCACTCTTTTACACTGCACTACAGAATATCCTGCCCCTTTTGATGAAGTCAATCTTAAAGCCATGCAAAGCTTAAAAGACGCTTTTAAGCTTAATGTGGGTTATTCTGATCACACTCAAGGCATACACATTTCCCTAGCTGCGGTTGCCTTGGGAGCTTGCGTGATAGAAAAGCATTTCACTCTAGACAAAAATATGTCAGGGCCTGATCATAAAGCAAGTTTAGAACCTCAAGAACTAAAAATGCTTTGTACTCAAATAAGACAAATACAAAAGGCTATGGGTGATGGCATAAAAAAAGCAAGCAAAAGCGAAAGAAAAAATATCAACATAGTAAGAAAAAGTTTAGTCGCTAAAAAAGATATACAAAAAGGAGAAATTTTTAGCGAAGGAAATCTTACTACCAAACGCCCCGCAAATGGTATAAGTGCTATGAGATATGAAGAGTTTTTAGGTAAGATTGCTACTAAAAACTACAAAGAAGATGAGCTTATCCGTGAGTAAAAGAAAAATTTGTATAGTCAGTGCAACAAGGGCTGAATGGTATCTTTTAAGAAATTTATGTCATGAAATTCAAAACGATAAAGATCTAAGCCTTCAAATCATCGCTACAGGAGCGCATTTAAGCCCTGAGTTTGGACTCACTTATAAAGAAATAGAAAAAGAATTTAAAATCACTAAGAAAATTCCTATCCTACTTGCAAATGATGATAAAATAAGCCTTTGCAAAAGCATGAGTTTAGCTTTTAGTGCTTTTAGCGATGCTTTTGAAGACTTAAAACCTGATATGGTGGTGATTTTAGGCGATCGTTATGAAATGCTTAGCGTAGCAAGTGTATGTCTTTTGATGCACATACCTTTAGTGCATTTATGTGGCGGGGAGCTTACTTTAGGGGCTATTGATGATAGTATAAGACACAGCATTTCAAAAATGTCACATTTACATTTTGTAAGTCATGAAATTTATAAAAAAAGGCTTTTGCAACTTGGAGAAGAAGAAAAAAGGGTTTTTAATATAGGTTCTTTAGCTTCTACTATCATAAAAAATATGAATTTTTTAAACAAAAAAGATTTAGAAAAAGCCTTAGAAATGAAACTAGATAAAGAACTTTACTTAATCACTTATCATCCTTTAACCTTAAATGTAAAAAATACTCAAAAAGAGATTAAAACCTTACTTAAAAAACTTGACACCCTTAAAAACGCAAGTTTGATTTTTACCAAAGCAAATGCCGATGAAAACGGACTTTTAATCAATGAAATTTTGCAAAATTACTGCCAAAAAAACTCACACAAGGCTAAACTTTTTGATAATCTTGGCTCACAAAAATACCTAAGTCTTATGAAAATAGCCAAGGCCATGATAGGCAATTCTTCAAGTGGTATTAGTGAAAGTCCTTTTTTTAAAACTCCTTGCATTAATATAGGCGATAGACAAAAAGGGCGTTTAAGAACTCAAAATATCATTGATTGTGAAATTAATGATCTTGATCAAGCTTTTGAAAAATTAGAAAGCAAAGAATTTAAACAAAATTTAAAAAATTTTAAAAACCCTTATGATAATGATAAAAATCCCAATAAATTCATAAAAACTTGCCTAAAAAATGTAAATTTAGATACAATTTTACATAAAAATTTCATCGATTTATAAGGCTTAGTGTGGATATAGACAAACTCAAACTCACCCCTGATTCTAGCATAAAAGAAGCTTTAAAAATAGTCGGGCAAGAACGCGTTAGACTAGGCATTATAGTTGATAAAAAGGATAAATTTTTAGGAGTCATTAGCGATTCAAACATCAGAAAAGCTTTAATTAGCGGCAAAACTTTAAAAGATAGTATCAAGGATATTTACACTAAAAATCCCATCACCATAAAAGAAAATACAAGCAAAGAAGAACTTTTAAAACTTTCTGCCAAAACCGATATTTATGATTTTCCTGTTTTAGATGAAAAAGGGCAAATTCTTTCCATAAAATCTGTCTCATCGCTTTTAAAAACCAATCCAAACTCCATTATCATCATGGCTGGAGGCTTAGGCTCTCGCTTAAAAGAGCTGACTAAAGATACTCCAAAACCTATGTTAAAAGTAGGCAAAAAACCTATTTTAGAAAGCATAGTCCAAAGACTTAAAAATCAAAATTTTGAAATTTTTATCTTTTGTGTGAATTATAAAAAACAAATCATAGAAGATTATTTTCAAAAAGGGCAAAAATTTGGGGTTAAAATTTCTTATATTAAAGAGCGTAAAAAACTAGGTACAGCAGGGGCTTTAAGCCTTATAAAACAAGAATTTAAAGAAAGTTTTATCGTTATGAATGCAGACATTTTAACCGAGCTGGATTTTAATGCTCTTTTAAAAGCGCATAAAAAATCAAAAGCTTTAATGAGCGTTTGCGTGCGTGAGTTTGAGCAACAAATTCCTTATGGAGTGATCACTCAAAAACAAGGTTTTATAGAAAATATAGAAGAAAAACCTACCCAAAAATTCCTAGTAAGTGCGGGGATTTATGTACTTGAAAATGAAATTTTAAATTTAATTGCTAAAAATGAATACTTAGACATGCCCGAACTCATCAAACTTGTATTGCAAAAAGGCAAGGTAAATACCTATATCATCAACGATTATTGGATTGACATTGGAAGGCCAGATGAGTTTTTAAAAGCCAATGAGGATTTTAAATGAAAGTCTTAATCATAGGCTTTGGAAGCATAGGAAAAAAGCATTTTTTAGCCTTAAAAAATTTAAATCATGAAGTAAGTTTGCTTTCTTTAAGTGCTAAAAAAGAAGAATTTAAAAACACTCCAATTTATTGCTCTTTGAAAGAATGTGATTTAAACGAATTTGATCTTTTTATCATCGCAAATATCACTACGGAGCATTTTAACACCTTAAAAACTTTAGATGAGCTTGTAAAAGATAAAACCATACTCGTAGAAAAACCTTTATTTGAAAAAAGCCAAAATTTCACAAGCTCAAAAAATCACATTTATGTAGCATATTTACAACGTTTTAATCCTGTGATTGTCGCTTTAAAAAGGCTTTTAAAAGGTGAAAAAATTTATTTTGCTAGTTTGGTTTGTAATTCTTATTTGCCCCATTGGAGAGCTTTAGACTACAGGCAAAATTACAGCGCTAAAAAAGAGCTAGGTGGTGGGGTTTTACTCGATCTCTCTCATGAAATCGATCTAGCCTTTTTTCTTTTTAAAGACTTAGAGCTTATATACTCCCAAAATGCTAAAATTTCAGAGCTTGACATAACAAGCGATGATTTTGCCTTTTTGGCTTTAAAAAATTCACAAGAAGCTAAAATTCATATAGAACTAGACTATTTTGCTAAATTTAACAAAAGAGAAATTATCATCCATACTTTAGAAAAAAGCTTTAAAGCCGATTTGATAAACAATAAAATCGAAATTTATCACAAAAATCAAAGTCAAAAAATCTTAAATTTTGAAAATGATACGATAAAAACCCTTCAAAATTTACATCATGCAGTCTTTGAAAAAGACAAAGAACTTTGCGATCTTAAGCAGGCTTTAAAAGTGCTTGAACTTTGTGATGAAGTAAGGAAAAAAAATGGCTGAAATTTTATGTACTATTTGTGCTAGGGGTGGTAGCAAAGGCGTTAAAAACAAAAATATTAGAAAGATTAACAAACTTGAAATGATAGCTTATAGCATCATACAAGCTCAAAATTCAAAGCTTTTTAAACACATAGTCATAAGTACTGATAGTGATGAAATCGCAAGTGTAGCCCAAAAATATGGCGCTGAAGTTTTTTTCAAAAGAGAAGCTCATCTTGCCAATGATCGGACTGCAAAACTTCCTGTCATGCGTGATGCCTTGCTAAGAAGTGAAGAGCATTTTAAAACGTGTTTTGAAACTCTCATAGACTTAGATGCTTCAGCCCCGCTTCGCTCAAGCCTTGATATAAAAAAAGCTTATGAAAGTTTTGTTGAAAATGATAATTCCAATCTCATCACCGCAGTTCCTGCTAGACGCAATCCTTATTTTAACCTCGTAGAAATACAAAATAACAAGGTAGTAAAATCCAAAGAAGGAAATTTTACCACTCGCCAAAGTGCCCCAAAATGCTATGATATGAACGCTAGTATTTATATCTTTAAAAGGGATTATCTTTTAGAAAATGATAGTGTTTTTGGCAAAAACACAGGGCTTTTTGTAATGGATGAAAGCACAGCTTTTGATATTGATAGCGAGCTTGATTTTAAAATCGTAGAGTTTTTAATCTCTTTAAAAAATTTATCGCCAAAGGATTTTTAATGCTTGAAAATAAAATCATCTTTGTAGCAGGAGCTTGTGGGCGTATAGGTAAAGCGCTTTGTCAAAAAATACTTCTTAGCAAAGGTATCCCTATACTCGCAGATATCAACAAAGAATGCTTAAATAAATTGCAAGAAAATTTAGAAATAAATTTTAAAACAAAGCTTTTAAGCTTAGAACTTGATATCACTAAACAAGAAAGCTTACAAACCGCCCTTCAAAAAAGTCAAGAAAGATACGGCAAAATCGATGCTTTTGTTAACTCAAGCTATCCTTTTGGCAAAGATTGGGGTAAAACGCCTTATTATGAACTCAAATACGAACAAATTTGCGAAAGTTTAAATTTACATTTAGCAGGCTTTATGCTAGCCGCTCAAGAATTTGTGAAATTTTTTAAACAACAAGGCTATGGTAATATCATCAATCTTAGCTCCATCATGGGAGTTTATGCGCCAAAATTTGAAAACTATGAAGGCACTTCCATGCAAAGCTCTTTAGAATACAGCGTGATAAAAGCAGGGATTAATCACATGAGCTCTTGGCTAGCTAAAGAGCTTTTTAATCAAAACATACGCGTTAATACCCTAGCAAGCGGGGGAATTTTAGACAATCAAAACGAACTTTTTTTAAAAGCTTATAGAAAATGTTGTGCAAGCAAGGGTATGTTAGATGCTGATGATGTGTGCGGAACTTTGGTGTTTTTACTTAGCGATGAGAGTAAATTTATCACAGGGCAAACCTTAGTAGTAGATGATGGATGGGGCTTATGATGACCTTCACCCCTACCCAAAAAGAACTCTTTAACAAAAACATTGAGGCTTTAAGTAATATTCTTTTAAAAGAAAGTTTAAAAGAAATCAAGTCTAGTAAATTTGAACTTATCTTAGGTAAAGATA
>NZ_VOAR01000008.1:0-20478 GCF_008000495.1 Campylobacter sp. 2014D-0258 | reverse complement strand
AACCATAGTTTGAGTTATCATTGATACTAAAGATACTCATATTAATTCCTTAATTTAGATTTTTCTGCCTTCAACCTAAATATATTTATATAACTAATACAAGCAAAATCTGTTCCGTTTTGGGGTGGAGTTATTTTTCTAAATAAATTTTTAAAGCCCTTTCATAGTCTTCTTTAGTATCAATCCCCATGCTTGTTGTTGAAATTTCAAGCATTTTGATTTTTTTACCATTTTCTATAGCTCTTAATTGCTCTAACTTTTCCGCTCTTTCAAGCGCAGAACTTGATAAAGAACAAAACTCCCTTAATGCTTTTACACTATAAGCGTAAATGCCTAAATGCCCTTTAAAACTTTCCTCGTAATTTTCTCTTTCATAAGGGATTTTAGCTCTTGAAAAATACAAAGCATACCCTTCTTTATCGCAAAGCACTTTAACCAGATTAGGGTCCATAGCTTCTTCTTGAGTGATTTTTTTATAACAACTCGCCATAAAAGCTTTTTTATCCAAGCAAGAACTTGCAAATTCTTTAAATTTTAATAAATTTTCACATTCTATAAAAGGCTCATCAGCTTGGACATTGATAATAATCTCATCATCTTTTAAAGCTAGTTTCTTACAAGCTTCATTAATCCTATCCGTACCGCTTTCATGATCTTTGCTTGTTAAAACCGCATTTAGACCATATTCTTTAGCGATACTTAAAACCTTTTCATCGTCTAAAGCTATACAAACTTCATCCACGCTACTTACTCTTCTTGCAGTAGCCACAAACATAGGCACTCCACCTATATCACATAAAATTTTCTCATGAAAACGACTTGATTTTAATCTTGCAGGAATAATAATCATTTTTGCATCCAATCTAAAATTTCTTTTTTTATATTTCTGGCTTCAAATACCTTTTCATCGCTATTTTTCAAATCAAATAAAGTCAAAATTTCATCTTTAACTTGGACATTAAACTCTTTAGCTATAAATTTTAAATCTTCTTTTTCATTCTTAGAATCCCTATCATATAAAGCTTTTATCATACTTGGAGTAAATTTTGTCCATTCTGCTGTAGAAGTGATAATGCTAGGTTTTAAAGGATCAAGCATTTTAAAACAAGTTGCGGTATGCGGATCAATTAAAATTTTACTTTGTTTGATAAATTGCATACATTCTTCATCGGTGCAAAAATCCGCCTCAAAATCTTCTTGCAAACTTTGTAATTCTTCTTTTTCAAGTTTAAAATATCTCTCATTTTTTAACAAATTCATCAGTTCTTTAGTTCTTTTATCTTTAAATTTCGCAAACAAAAGTCTTTCGATATTAGATGAAATAAGTATATCCATAGCTGGAGAAATAGTCTTCTTAAGACTTTTTTCACGCAAATCATAAACGCCTTGATTAAAAAATTCACTCAAAATATTATTTGCGTTTGAAGCGATTTTGATTTTTGAAATTTTAGCTCCCATTTTTTTAGCATAAAAAGCTCCTAAAGCATTGCCAAAATTTCCACTTGGAACGATGATTTGTACTTCTTCTAAAAACTCATTAAAAAGTTTTAAACTCGCATAATAATGATAAATAATCTGAAATAAAATACGCCCAAAATTTACAGAATTAGCTGCGCAAAGCTCATAATTTAAAGCTTTAATTTCATTTTGAAAATCTTTTGAAAAAAGCAATTCTTTTAAAGTGCGTTGCGCTGCGTCAAAATCCTCATCTATGGCAAAAACTTTCAAGTTATCCTTATCTAAAGCTCGCATTTGCAACTCTTGAACTCCACTTGTGCCACCTTTTGGATACATACAAGCTACTTTAACATTTTTTGCATTTTCAAAGCTTTTTAGGGTTGCAGGTCCTGTATCGCCGCTTGTAGCACAAATAATTAAAATATTTTTATCCTTTGAAAATTCACTTAAAAGCACGCCAAAAGGCTGTAAAGCCATATCTTTAAAAGCTCTTGTAGGTCCATGCCAAAGCTCGTTAATATAGGTTTTTTCAGAGATTTTTTGCAAAGAAATAGGTGTATTTTTATCATCAAAGCTTTCGTAACTTTTCAAAGCCTTTTTAAAAAGCTCTTCTTCGCCAAAACCAAAACTTTCTATAAGCTTTAAAGCAAAATCTTTATAAGACAAATTGGCATATTTTTCTCCTTCAAAAATAGGCAAATTTAAAGGTGAGTAAAGCCCTCCTTCTGGGGCGTTTGGGTTAATCAAAGCTTCCTTAAAACTTGATACATTGTTTACATTTCTACTCTCGACCAATTTCACTGTTCAAACTCCTTGATATAAGTTTTTATTTTTTCTCTTAATGAATCTTTTAATTCTATATTTAATTCTATAATTTGACATTTAAAACCAAAATCTTTAACTTTAACAAAATCCTTAAAAGTAAGCATTAGTGTATCGCAATTATGTTTTTTTAGCAAATTTTCTAATTCTTCTTTTTTAAACTCATAATGATCTTTAAAAAAATAACAAGCCCTTGCTTTGATAAAATGCTCATACAATCTAAAAGGTTTAGCAATAGCAGTTACCAAAACAGCCTTTGGATTTTCTTTTACAAAAGAATAACGCACAAAATCCCTGCCTTCTAATGCAATAAAATCAGCCCTTTTTTCATAAAATTTTGGCAAACGATAAGCTCCACTTGGCAAGGTAAAATTAAAATAAGGTTTGATTTTGCTTTCAAGTAAAATATCAAATTTTTTAATATGAAATTTAGAAAAAGCATCATCAAGTACAACGATTTTAGCTCCCAACTCAAAAGCTTTTTCAATACCTTTTACTCTATCTTCGCTCACAATCACACCTTTGATATTTTCTTCAAAAGCATACTCCATAGCTTCATCGCCACTTTGTGTTAAGGTGCATAAAATTTCATTTTGATTTTTAACAATAAACAAACCTTTAGACTTTCTTTTATAGCCCCTAAGCACTATAAAAACGCCATCAAATTCCCTTGCTATAGCTTTACAAAGCGGGGTTTTTCCATTACCTCCAAAACTTAAATTACCAACGCTAATAACAGGCTTTTTAAAAACTATTTTTTTACGAAAAAAAGTATTTAAAATCGCAAAAAAAGCATAAAACACACTTAAAGGTAAAAGTATAAAAGCAAGGCATTTTTGCCAAAAATTAGGCTTAAAAAAATAATTATCAAGCCAAAGTTCATAATTTTTTTCTTCACTCATTGTTTAAATTTCCAAAATTTCAGGCATTTTTCCCTTAAAAGTATTTTTTTGCATGCGATTTTTTAGCATGGCAATCAAAGAAGGATTAAGCGTTCTTAAAAGCTTTTCGTCATTAGTTTCTAAGGCTTTTAAACCTTCATCGATTTTTGCATAAGAAAAACCCAAATCCGCCTCATCGCTTTGATTTTCCCAAAGATCCGCACTTGGAGCTTTTTTGATAAAATTTTCATGCAAGTTAAGGTATTTTGCTAAGGCATAAATTTCACTTTTATAAAGCGATCCTATAGGATTAAAAGCACAAGCTAAATCCCCATAAATCGTACCATAACCCAAAAGTAATTCGCTTTTATTAGAAGTGCCTATGACTAAAGAATTTTTCAAAGCAGAATAATCATAAAGCAAACTCATTCTAATACGAGCTGCAAAATTTCCTAACGATACTAGAGTGGTATTTTCACTTTGCTTTATAAAAGCATCTAAAATGCTTTGAATTTCTATGATTTTATATTCAAGATTTAAATCCGCACAAAGCCTCAAAGCATCTTCAAGATTGGCTTTGTTTGAAATTTGAGTTGGCATTAAAAGAGCAAAAACATTCTCTTTTAAAGCTCTTTTACAAAGCGTTGCTACCAAAGCAGAATCAATCCCGCCACTAAGCCCCAAAACCACACCTTGACTTTGAGAATTTTTCACTTTTTCTTGTATAAAATCACACATTTTTTCCGTAATCTTTTGCCAATCCATAAAGCTTGCCTTTTAAAAATTTAATGTATAATTATATTTATTTAAGGCAAATTTTTTATTAAAGAGGTAAAAAATGCAAATTATCAAACAAGCTTGTGGAGTTTATGAAACTAATTGCTATATTTTATTTACCCCAAAGGGTGAATTTATCATTGATCCAGGAACTGATGCACTTTTATTTATCAAAAAACATGTAAAAAAACCTTTGGCGATTTTAAATACTCACGGGCATTATGATCATATTTGGGATAATGCCAAGGTTAAAAAAGAATACAACATCCCCATTTATATTCACAAAAATGATGCTTTTATGCTACATGATGATTTCAATCAAGGCTATGATTCTAGCGATGCGGATTTTTTAGTAGATAATGAAGATATTTTAAATATTTGCGGAGTTGATTTTAAATTTCACTTTTTACCAGGACACACACCAGGTTGCACTATGATAGAAATTGTAGGTAAAAATATCATGTTTAGTGGAGATTTTTTATTTTATAGAAGCATAGGAAGATGGGATTTTCCTTATTCAGATGCAAATTTAATGAAACAAAGTTTAGAAAAAGTTATGACTTACAAAGAAGATTTTAAACTTTTACCAGGACATGGACAAGAGACTACTTTAAAAGAAGAACAAGTCCATTTACCCTCTTGGCTTAGATACTTTTAAGGTATATTTAAAATGGAATTAGATCAAATTTTATTATATGCTTTTATTTTTTTAAATCTTTTTGCCCTTTTTGGTTTATTTTTGGGAAATAAAAAGAAAAATCAATTTAACGATAAAAAATTTTATAAAATCTGCCCATGTAAAAAAATGGCAGAAAATGGATCTTTAAGTACGATTTGTATTTATTCAGCTGTGGGAGGATTTTTTTACAGCGTATTATCTATAGGTTTTGTAGGTTTTGACAATTGGACTTTAAATTTTATTTTTTTACTTGCATTATTAAGTGTTTTTTTAGGGTGGAAATTAAAACTTGATTGAAAAATATTTTTAAGAAAAATCCATTGATTTTTCTTAATTTTTATTTAAAAGTTGTACCACCATCAACGATGAAAGTATGTCCTGTCACCCAACTTGCCTTACTTGAACAAAGAAAAAGACATGCTCCAGCCAAATCTTCAGGCTGCCCCATGCGATTTAAAGGGCTTAAATTTATAGTAGCCTGTTTTACTTCTTCATAATTTGTAAAAGCTCTTAAAGCATCAGTTTCAATAGGCCCACCACTTACGACATTTACACGGATATTTTTTTCTCCAAGTTCAGTAGCCGCATATCTTGCCATAGCTTCTACAGCGGCTTTTGCTGTACCATGACCTGAATAATTTTCTATATACACTAAATTTCCTGTAGATGAGATAGAAATAATGCTTCCACCCCCTACTTTTTCCATCCTTTTAGCTGCTTCTTGTGCGCCCACAACAAAAGCATTTACTGTGGCTGTAAAAATGTTATTAATTCCCTTTGGTTTTAACTTCATAAATTTAGTATAGCCGCCTACAACCGCACGTCCTGAAATGATAGCATTTGAGATAAAATAATCCACTCTATCAAAATCCACATCAATTTTTTCAAAAAGTTCTTTATAAGTTTCAGGTTCTAAAATATTAAACTCATAAGCTCTAGCTTTGATTTTATAATTTTTCTCCAAATCTTGAACCATTTCATCAGCAATTTGCGCATTAGAATTATAAGTAAAAGCTATATTTGCACCCACTTTAGCAAATTCATAAACTATAGCTTTGCCTATCCCGCGAGTTCCACCGCTAATCACTAAAGTTTTTCCTTGAAATTCTGTATTCATTAAAATCCTTTGATCTTATATTTTTTCATCACTTCTTCAATTTTAGCAAAATTTTCCTTACTTGGAGAACAAAGAGGAAGTCTAAATTCCAAACTTTCTATCAATCCAGCTATATACATAGCCGTTTTAATAGGAATAGGATTACTTTCGCAAAATAAAATTTTATTGATATTATAAAGCTCATCATTGATTTTTTTAGCTTCTTTATAATTTTCATCTAAAGCAAAATGAGTTAAAGCGCTAATCATATCGGGTAATAAATTTGAAGTTACTGAAATCACTCCCTTTCCACCATTTGAAAGTATAGGATAATTGATCGCATCTTCCCCTGAAATAAGCATCATTCTAGGTTCGTGTGCAAGTAAATCCACACACTTATCGATATTTCCACTCGCTTCTTTTACTCCATAAATATTTTCACAATCTCTAAAAAGCTTGATAATAGTATCCGTTGAAATTTCACAACCTGTTCTTCCTGGAACATTATATAAAAGCACAGGAATATCTACACTTTGCGCAATAGCCTTATAATGCTCGTAAAGTCCTTGTTGCGTAGGTTTATTATAATACGGTGCCACACTTAAAATCCCATCAGCACCATGTTCTTTAGCAAATTTAGCCAAACCCACTGCCTCATGAGTTGCATTACTTCCAGCACCCGCTAAAACCTTAACTTTAGTTCCTTTGCAAGTCTCAACGGCTATTTCTATGCAAGTTCTATGTTCTTCATGGGTTAAAGTTGCACTCTCTCCTGTTGTTCCTACTGGAACTACTGCATCGATGCCATTTTCTATTTGTCTTTTAATCAATCTTGCATAACTTTGCTCATCAACTTTTCCATTTTTAAACGGTGTAATAAGAGCAGTCATCGCCCCAATGATAATATTTTTATCCATTTGAATCCTTTCTTAGAATTACCGTAGTTGAATTTTCTTGAATAAAATATTTTTTAGCACAAGAAATCAAATCTTTTAATTCCAAATTTTGTATATCTTTCTCATAATTTAACAAAGGATTGATATCTCCTCTTGCTAGATATGAACCATAAATATTTGCCACTGCACTAGCATTGTTAAGTGAGAAAATAAAATCACTTTTGACATTATTTTTCACTCTTTGCAAATCTTTTTGAGAAATTTTACCCATTTTAAGTTTATCAATGATTTTTAAAAGTTCTTTTTCTACTTTTTCTGCATTAACATTGGGATTACAGTTACAAATAAAAATAAATAAATTTTCATCTATACAATCATTAACATAAGCATAATAATCATTGATTAAATTTAATTTATCAATCAAAATTTCACTCATTAAAGAACTTTTCCCACTTCCTAAAAGCTCGGATAAAGCATTTAAAGCAGGTATATCTTTGTGCTTGAAATTTGGAATTTTATAAGCAAGGGCTAATAATTCAGTATCTGAGTTTTTATGCAAATATATTCTTTTTGCTCCATCTTGCTTAGGCTCTTTTGTGTAAATTTTAGGTATAGTCTTAGTATTTTTAATCTTTTCAAAATGTTTTTTTGAAAGCTCAAAAACTTCTTTACTTTCTATATCACCACTTACAAGTAAAATCGCATTTTTAGGTTGATAATAAATACTATGAAATTCTTTAATATCTTCAATACTCCAATTTTCTATATCTTTAAAAAAACCTATAGGAGTCCAATGATAAGGATGATACATAAATGCGTGATTAAAAAGCCTAAAATAAAGATATCCCAAAGGATTATTATCTGTTCTCCATCTACGCTCTTCTAAAACCACTGCTCTTTCAGGCTGAAATTCTTCATCTTTTAAATTTAAATTCTCCATAAGTTCTGCAAAAAGTTCCAAAGCTTTATCTAAATTTTTCTTCGCACATTTAATATAATAATGAGTATAGTCAAAACCTGTGCTTGCATTATCCACGCCACCAAAACCCTTAACAATCTCATCAAATTCGCCAGCTTTTAAATTTTTAGTACTTTTAAAATTTAAATGTTCTAGCATATGAGCTATGCCGCTTTTTCCCATGATCTCATTTCTTGAACCCACTTTATAAAAAATATCAACGCTAATCACATCGCTATTTTTATTTACAGGCAAAGCATAAACTTCAAGCTTGTTTTTTAATTGAATTTTTTCATAAGCAATCATTTTAAATTTACCCCAACAGCTTCGCTAATGTGTAAAAAACCATCTTTTCTTAAAAGCTCTATAAGATTTTGATTGATATTTTTTACCAAAGAAGGACCTTTAAAAATCAAAGCTGTATAAACTTGCACCAAATTAGCCCCATTTTTAATACGCTCATAAGCAATATCAGCACTATCAATCCCTCCACTTGCAATAAGCAAAGTTTTGCCAAAAAGAATTTTAGCTACTTCTTTGAAAAAAATACCACTTTTTTCTGTAATCAACCTTCCGCTAATACCACCAAAAGTACGATTATTATCTAACAAGCTATAATCAACACTAGTATTGGCTAATATAAACCCATCTGCACCTTTTTTAATGGCATTTTCACATAAATTTAAAGCATCATCTATTTTCATATCAGGAGCAATTTTTATCAAAATAGGCTTAGAAGTGATTTTTTTGGCTTCTTCAAGCAAGGTATTTAAAAAATCATCATTTTGCAACTCTCTTAAATTTTTAGTATTAGGAGATGAGATATTAACGATAAAATAATCACACAAATCCTTAAAATCTCTAAACAAAGTAAAATAATCCTCCAAGGCTTTGTCATTTGGAGTGATTTTATTTTTCCCTATATTTACCCCTAAAGGCAAAACAAAAGGATAAGTTTTTGCGAGTCTTAAAGCAATCTTTTCAGCACCTTCGTTGTTAAAACCCATAGCATTTTGTATACTTTCTTGTTTTACAAGTCTAAATAGGCGTGGCTTTTCATTGCCTTCTTGAGGTTTTGGAGTAAAAGTTCCCACTTCCAAAAAGCCAAATCCTAAAGCACTCAAAGGTCTTATCATAGTGGCATTTTTATCAAAGCCTCCTGCTAAACCTACAGGATTATTAAAATCAAGTCCAAGTAAATTTTGCCTTAAACTTTCATCATCAACTATATATTTGTGTGCTAAAAAACTTAAAGCTCCTGGAAAACTAGCACTTAAAGCCCTTAAGCTATATTCAACCAAAGCATGTGCATGCTCAGGGTTTAACTTAAAAAGTAAAGGTTTTATCATTTCATAAGCCATTTTTTAATCCTTTTTGAAATTCTAACTAAAATTAACTAAAGCTAGGCTTTGTTTTTTCTTTGCTTTTAAATTTTTGATACAAAGAACAAGTTTGCAAAAGCTCTTCATCTTTACCTATTGCCAATACCTTGCCCTTATCCAATACTACTATTTTATCTGCATTTTCTATAGTGCTTAAACGATGTGCAACCACTAAAATCAATCTGTCTTGTTTTAAATTTTCTATAGTTTTAACTATTGCTTTTTCACTTTCATTATCCAAAGCTGAAGTTGCTTCATCAAAAATAAGCACATCAGGATTTTTATATAAAGCTCTAGCGATTGCTATTCTTTGTTTTTGCCCTCCACTTAAGTTCTTACCATGTTCTTTCACTTCAGCCCAAATCCCGCCCATTTCTTTAACAAATTCATAAGCATTGGCCAATTTTAAAACTTGGATGACTTTTTCTTCTTCTAACTCTTCGCTATAAGCAATATTTGCAGCAAAACTATCATTAAAAAGATAAATATTTTGCGTTACAAGTCCTATTTTAGCATGTAAGCTTTCTATGGTAAAAGTGCTAATATCTTTTTGATTGAGTAAAATTTTACCTTTTTGTTTTTCATAAAAATACATCAAAAGATTAATAATAGAAGATTTACCACCCCCACTTGTCCCTACAAGAGCAAGCATTTGCCCTTTAACAAAATCAAAATTTACGCCTTTTAAAACACTTTTATGCGGGTTTTCATAAGCAAATTCAACATTTTCAAAGCTAATTTTTTCAATGTTTTTTAATTCTTTGCTTCCACCTTTAATTTGAGGTTCTAAATCCAATAAATAAAAAGTTCTTTCACTTGCCGCAACAGCACCTTGAAGTTTTCCATATAAAGACGAAAGACGCTTTAAAGGAGTATATATCGCAAAAAGTGCCGAAACAAAACTGATAAAACTTCCCACACTCATAGAACCATTGATAACCTCTCTACCCCCTACAATAATCACCACAGCAACCCCAACAGAGCCCATCATATCCATTAAAGGACTTGTAAGCGCATCAATACGTGCGGATTTTAGGTTTAATTTACACAAAGTATCATTATGCTTAGCAAATTTATCACTTTCTTTTTTTTCATTATCATTAGCTTTGATCAATTCAATATTTGAAAAAATTTCACCCAAATAAGAAAGTAAATCCGAATTTGTTTCTTGTATATTTCTTGCATATTTTTTAAGTTTTTTAGCAAACCATACCAAAGGAAAAATAGCTAAAGGCAAAATCACTAAAGCAAAAAAAGCCAAAGTAGGACTTTGATACAAGACTACTGCAAGCAGTCCTATAGCAGTTAAAAGCTCTCTAAAAAAATCAGGAATAATGTTTGATACTATGCTTTGAAGTGCATTAATATCATTAGTACAACGACTTACAAGCTCTCCACTTCTATAGCGTTTAAAAAAATCCATATCCAAGCGTAAAACATTTTTCAAAACCCTAGCACGCAATACTCTTAACATATCTGTTCCTATAAAGGAAACATAAAAACTTTGTAAATAAGTTCCAAGATTTTTAAAAAAATACATCAATACTAGCAAAAAAGGCACTGTATAAAGTAAAGCTTCATTTTTTTCAACGAAAATATAATTTAAAATAGGCTCTAAAGCATAAAAACTTCCAGCAGTTCCTCCGCTTGCTAAAATCATACCGAAAATAGCTATAGCAAATTGTTTCCAATATCTTTTATAAAAGGGCTTAAAGCGTATTAAAACCTCTTTTAAATTCATCTCATTATGCATTTATTTTCTCCCAAATTGTTCCATTTGGAGTATCTAAAAGAGTGATTTTTTTACTATTTAATTGCTCTCTTATTGTATCAGCTGTGTTAAAATCTTTGTTTTTCTTAGCCTCAGTTCTTTCTAAAATTAACTTTTCAATTTCTTCTCGTTCTTCTTTGCTTACACCCCATTGAAAATATAAAGTTGTATCCATAAAACCAAAGCCAAAAATTTTAGCTAGCTCGCTTAAAGCTTCTTTGATATTTTGTTTTAAAATTTTATTTTTGCTTTCTTTATCCAACTCTAAATTTGCACTACTGATAAAATCATCCAAAAGAGCTAAGGCTTTAGAAACATTTAAATCATCATTTAAAATCTCTAAAATTTGCTTAGCAATTTCGCTTTTTATTTCAATATCATTTAAAACATCAAAATCAGAAATTTCACCTAAATCCAATCTTTTTTTAAGGCGATAAAATTTATCTAAACGTTTTTTAGCATTTTCTAAATCCGATAAAGAATAATTAAAATGAGATCTATAATGAGAACTCAAAAGATAAAATCTTAAAGCCTCGCCCATAAATTCTTTTAAAGCATCTTTTATAAAAAAACTATTATTTAAACTTTTACTCATTTTTTCACCATCGATTTTTACAAAACCATTATGAAGCCAAATATTTGCTAATTTTCTCTTACATCCACAACGACATTGCGCAGCTTCATTTTCATGATGAGGAAAAAGCAAATCTATCCCTCCAGCATGTATATCAAGAGTATTTTCAAAAATAGAATCAATCATAGCAACACATTCAGTATGCCAACCTGGACGCCCTTTGCCAAATTCACTTTCGTAAAAATTTTCATCAAATTTCCAAAGCACAAAATCGCTTTCATTTCTTTTTTGCACTTCATTACTTAGACGAGAGATATTTTCTTCTAAATTGCGATTTGATAGGCTTAAATATTTTTCATCTTTACTTGTATCAAAATAAATTCCATCTTCTAGAGTATAAACAAACCCATCCTTAGCAAGCTTTTTAATCAAATCAAGCATAGCTGTTATATAATGCGTTGCACGAGGTTTAAAATCAGGATCTAATACATTTAAAACCCTCATATCCTCTTCATAACTTTTGATATAAAATTCCGTAATTTCCTCTAAAGTTTGACCACTTTGAGCCATTTTTTTCAAAATCTTATCATCAATATCTGTATAATTTCTAGCAAATTTTACCCTATTGCCCTGAGCAAGTAAAACCCTACGCAAAAGATCAAAACAAACACTACTTCTTGCATGTCCTAAATGTGCATCATCATAAACCGTAGGTCCGCATAAGTAAATACTAATATCTTTTTTATCAAGTTTTATTTTCTCTTTTGCTACACTGTCTAATAATCTCATTAAAAAACTCCTTTAAAACTTGTAAAAATTCCTATAAAAAAACTTAAAATATAAGGTTTAATCAAAATAAGTAAGATTGTAAAAACAATCAAAGTAACTATAACCAATAAGCAAATTTTAATAGATATTAAAGCAAAAAATTTCTTAAAACCAAATTCTTTGATATTAGCTCCAAGCAAATAAAAAGCACTGATAGAGCTTGAAAGTGCTACTGCAATAACCTTTAAACTTTCATCTTTAATCAAAAATATAAAAGCCATAGAACATAAAGCACTGATAATTAAAGATTTTACCGCGATCCAAGCTGCTGTTTTTTGTTTAAATTTTGCATAAAGCCACAAAGAAAAAAGCTTTTGCACACCAAAAGGTAAAAGCCCTATAAGATAAGCAATCAAAACATAAGCCGTAATCACACTATCTTCGTGAGTGAAATTTCCTCTTTCAAATAAAAGTTTTGAAATTTCCAAAGCAAACACAGAACCTATAATACTAGAAGCAATAAGCAAAATGCTTAAAAGCGCTAATGCTCTTTGCATAAATTTTAAGGCTAATTTTTCTTGACCACTTTTTAAATGTTTTAAAATTTTTGGAAAAGAAACTTGAGTTAAAGCAATAGCAAAAAGTGCAAGGGGGAGTTGGAAGACGCGATTTGCATAATAAAGATAAGAAATACTCCCGCTCATTAAAAAACTAGCTATAGTTGTATCAAGCAATGAGCTAAATTGGGTCGCAGAAGAACCTAAAACTCCATGAAAAAAATTGCCATAAAAACCTTGTAATTTCGCCTTGGCTTTTTTAAATTTTATACTTAAAGTCATAGCACGGATTACAGGATTGTTTTTTAAAACAAGCAAATGCAAAATAAGTTGTGCCATCCCACTTAAAACCGTTGCATAAGAAAAATAATAAAGTGTATTTTGCGGTGCATTTTTATCCACAAAAAAGGCAGCTATAACAATACTTAAGTTAAATAATGCCGCAGAAAAAGAGGTAATGAAAAATTTTTGTCTATAATTTAAAATAGCTCCTAAAAAAGTAACTAAAAAAATAAAAAACAAATACCAAAAATTAATCGCCACCAAAGGAGCCGCTAAAGCTATAGTATCTGCGTTAAACCCAAAAGCAAAAAGCTTGGTAAAAAAAGAGGAGAAAAAACTTACCAAAAGACAAAATAAAAAAACTATAAGGCTAAATTGCATCATTACACTAACGCAAAAAGCTCCTTTTTTTTTCGCTTTTACAAAATTAGGCAAAAAACTTTGTCCAAAAGCCCCTTCTGCAAAAATTCTTCTAAAAAAAGCAGGCATTTTTAAAGCCACAAAAAAAATATCACTATAAAGCCCTGCTCCTAAAAAAAGCGCTATTAAAACATCTCTAGCAAGCCCTAAAATTCTTGAAAATAAAATTCCTAAAGCATTGACAATAAAATTTTTAAATACTAAACTCTTCATTAAATTTTTTCATAAATTTCAAAATATAAAGAGAACTATTTTAACTAAAATTGATTAAAAATTGACTATAATTACATTCTTAATTTTTTACAAGGGGAAAGTTTTGACTTTGGATGAAAAAATTATTGCCTATACAGAAAATCCAGCTCGAGAGCTTTTAAGCGTAGCTTCACAAACAAACCTTAGCTTAAATGAGCTTGATTTTAGTTTATTGGCATTTTCTACACAATATCGTTTTGGAGATTTAGAATGGGAAAAAATCTCTGAAAAAGAATTAACTCTTTTTGATAAAGATGAAATTTTTTTAAAAAATGATCTTCAAATCAAGCAAGAATACAAAATAGAAATTTTCCACGGTATAAACCAAAGCAAAGCATCTCAAGCAGTCAAACTAGTTGCGAATAAAAATTTAACCAAAATAATTGCTCAAATTGATTTTGCAAATTTAGACTTTCATGAAAAACTAGCACTAGAACTTTTGCAAAATATTTATAAAAAGATGTTGAAACTTAAATTTTTAATAGGTATCCGCATTTTTGATTTTAAGAAAAATTTAATGTCTTTTTGCAACCAACATAAAAACACCCCTTTAAATAAAATTATACAAATCACCGTTGCACAAGGTATTGATCCTATAGAAAGTCAAGATGAATCCCTGATCTTGACTTATGAAGAAAAAACCAAAAACTACACTATCGATGAAAAACGCTCAGGTATTATTGTTGTTGATGAAAATGAAGTTGTTTTAAAACACGTCAAATTTAAACAAGGTAAAGAAGGAAAAGACTTAAATTTACACACCTTAAAAGTTTTAGCCGCAAATGAAAATAAAGTTAAATTTTCTTGTTCTTCGGCTTTTAAACAAGTAGAGCAAGATGGATACACAGAATATATAGCTTTAAAAAAAGGTTATGTAGTACAAGATGGTGAAAAATTTGATATCGCCAATGAACTAGATTTTAATTGGGTAGATTTTAAAAATATAGGGATTATAAGAGCTGGACTAGACAAAAATGTCAAAATCAATATAAAATTTCTTTCAGAAGTAAAAGATGCTGTAAATTCTGGCGTTGGGATAGAATGTGAAGAATTAAATGTAGTCGGAAGCGTAGGAAGCAACACTCAACTTAATGCCATTAAAATGAAAATTGAAGGCACTACACATTCTAAAGCCAAAATTCAAGCCAAACAAGCCTATATAAAAACTCATAGAGGATTTGTAGAAGCCGAAATTTTAAATATAGATTTGCTCGAAGGTGGAACAATCAAAGCTAAAGAAGTGAGAATTAAAAAAAGTTTAGGCGGAAATATACAAGCTGATAAAATCTATATAGAAAATTTAGAAAGTAATAATTCTTGTGTGTTTTTTGAAAACACCACAATAGAACGCATTAACGGGGATAACAATAAATTTCATGCTAAAATTAAAACTCTTGATAGTAATTATGATGAAGAATTTGCGATTTTAGGAGAGCAAATTTCTAAGTTAAATCATAAAATGAATAAAATAAGACAATATATTTTATCAAGTAAAAATGGAATTTTAAGCGTTGAAAAAAAGATAACAGAACTTAAAAATCAAGGTCAAAATGTTCCTATACAATACGAAAAAGCTCTAAAAGATTTCTCTTTACAAAATCTTGAATTAAATAAACTACAAAATGAAGAAAAAGAACTTCTTGAACGCAAAAAATCTTTACAATTAGAATTAATCAATTTGCAAAAAATGCTTTTTGAAGCAACTTTTATAAATAAAAGTGGCAAATGGACTGATATGAATGAGATCAAATTTTCACTTCTAGAGCCCAAAGAAGATATTTTTTACTCTTCATTTGTTAATGAAAGTGCTAAATTTATAGGCATTAAAAAAATCATACAAAACAACCAAGAAAGTATAGAAATACATAAAAAATTAGATTATGAAGAAAAGGATATAGCATGGTTGTCGGCATCGAAGGAATAATCACGAAAAAAGAACCTACTTTTATCATTGTTAAATGTGCTAGTGGTTTAAGCTATGGGATATTTATTTCTCTTTTTTGTTCTGCTAAAATTCAAACCCAAGAAAAGCATGAGTTTTTTATCACTCAAATCATCAAAGAAGATTCTAATAAATTTTATGGCTTTTTGGATAAAGATGAACAAAAAATGTTTGAAATGCTTTTAAAAGTCAATGGAGTGGGTGCAAATACTGCTATGGCGATATGCTCTAGTCTTGATGTAAATTCTTTTTACAAAGCGTTAAGTTTGGGCGATGAAAGTGTGCTTAAAAAAGTACCTGGCATAGGTCCAAAAAGTGCAAAACGCATTATAGTAGAACTTTCTGACACAAAAACCAAACTTGAAAATGTAAGCGATGATAAAAGCGAAGCCTTAGCCGCACTTCTTACTCTAGGCTTTAAACAAGAAAAAATCATAAGTGTTTTAGCAAGTGCTCAAGCAACAGGCACAAGCGAACTCATCAAAGAAGCTCTTAAAAAACTAGGATAAAGGAATAAAATGAAATTTGCAATACTTTTTGGCGGAAATTCTTATGAACATGAGATCAGTATAGTAAGTGCTGTAGTGCTTAAAAAAGTTATCAATCAAAATTTAGAATTTATTTTTTGTGATGAAGAAAGAAGATTTTATCATATTCCAAGTGAAAAAATGAATTCTAAAACTTTTAGCACTAAAGCTTATAAAAAAGAAAAAGAACTCTTCATCAAACAAGGAGGTTTTTTTAGCAAAGGTTTTTTAAAAGAAAATAAACTAGAGTGCGAATGCGTGATCAATCTTATCCATGGTAGAGATGGAGAAGATGGAAAAATTGCGGCTTTATTTGAGTTTTATTCCATTAAATTTATAGGACCTAGGCTTGAAGCTAGTGCATTATCTTTTAACAAAGAACTTACCAAACTTTATGCAAAAAGCGTTGGAGTAAAAACTCTTGATTATACCATGCTAAGAAAAAATCAAAACTCTAAAGAAAAGCTTAGTTTTCCTTGCATTACCAAACCCGCAAGACTTGGAAGTAGTATAGGTATTAGCATAGTAAAAGATGAAAAAGATTTAGAATACGCTAAAGATGTAGGTTTTGAATTTGATAATGATCTTGTAGTAGAAGAATTTAAAAACAATATCAAAGAATACAATCTTGCAGGATGTATGATCAATGATGAGTTTGTTTTTTCCATCATAGAAGAACCAAAGAAAAAAGAATTTTTAGACTTTGAACAAAAATATCTTAGCTTTTCAGGACACAATGAGCTTATAGAAGCAGATTTAAGCGAAGAATTAAAAGAAAAACTCAAAGATAGCTTTAAAAAGATCTACAATCCTTTGTTTAAAGGTGCTTTAATACGCTGCGATTTTTTTATACTGAATGATGAAGTATATTTAAATGAAATCAACCCAAATCCTGGTTCTTTGGCTAATTATCTTTTTAAAGATTTTAATACCACTTTAAACGCTTTAGCTGATCAAATTTCACTTGAAAAAATGATAAAAATCAATTACAACTTCCTTCACTCCATCAACGGACAAAAAGGAAAATTATAAGCTTTTAAGTCAAAATACGCTAAATTATACATAAAATTTAGCGTATTTTAGGAAGAAAAATGCTCTCTTTTAAACAAGATGAAATTTACACTGCCACTGAAGTGGTAAGAAATTTTAGCCCCATTATGGAAAAACTCAAAAAAAGTGAAAGTGGAAAAATAGTTATTTTAAAAAATAACAAATTTGAAGCTGTAATGCTTAGTATGAAAGAATTTGAACGCTTACAAAATGCCATGCAACTTTTAGAAAATATCTACAAAAATCAAAAGGCTTAAAATGGCTCAAACTCAACTTTCTTATAAAAACAAAACTTATCAAATTTCTTATGAAATTTTAGGTGATCTTTCCTTACCGCAAATACTTATCTTACACGGCTGGGGAGCTAATAAAGAACTTATGAAACAAAGTTTTTGTCCTTTTTTGAAAGATTTTTGTCAAATTTATATGGATTTGGCAGGTTTTGGGAATTCAAGTGTGGAAGAAATTTTAAACACTCAAGATTATGCCAATATCACAGAACTTTTTTTAAAACAAAAAAAACTCAATGTCTGTTTTTTCATGGGGCATTCTTTTGGTGGAAAAGTAATCACCCTACTCGCAAAAGAAAAAGACACCCTAATCTTACTTTCAAGTGCAGGAATTTTAGCTAAAAAATCCCTAAAAGTGCGTTTTAAAATCCGTATTTTTAAAATTTTAAAACTCTTTGGTTTGGGAAAATTTTATCGCTATTTTGCTAGTAAAGATGGAGCAAATCTTAGTCCTATGATGTATGAAACCTTTAAAAGGGTTGTTGATGAGGATTTTAGTGAAATTTTTGCCAAGCAAAAGGCTAAAAGCTTGATTTTTTGGGGAAAAAGCGATGAAGCTACGCCTTTGTATTGTGGTGAAAAAATGCATCAACTTTTAAAAAATAGCACTTTTTATCCTTTAGAGGGGGATCATTTTTTCTTTTTAAAATATTCTGCTTTCATAGCTCAAAAAATCAAGGAAATTTAAATGCTTATCAATACTCTTTATTTTATCAATTCTTTATTTTTTAATTTTTGTATAGCTTTTTATCTTATGAGTGCTTTACAATGGTATTCTTATAAATTTAAACGCGTGTTTTTTCATTATCATAAACCTTTATGGCATTTGTATTTTTTATTTATTCCTTATTTTTTATTCTTAGCCTTTCCTTTATACTCTTTGGCATATTTTGCATTGATCCATACTCCGATTTTGTATTTTTGGAACAAAGGTATAGATAAAAAGCTTGTTTTTACAAGTAAGGTTAAATGGTTTTTTGTTTTTGTTTTTGTTTATAATGCTATTTTTGCTATACTTGCTTTGCGTTTTTCTTTTCTTTTTAATCTTTTTAGCCTTCCTTTTGCTTTATTTAGTCTTAAAATTTATGAGTTTTTTACAAATTTATATTATAAAAAACAAGCCAAAGCCAAACTAAGAGCCAATGAAAATTTAAAAATCATACTCATTACCGCAAGTTTTGGAAAAACAAGTATTAAAAATTTTTTATACGAACTTTTAAAAGATGACTTTAAAAGCTACAAAACACCACGCTCTGTCAATACCTTGCTAGGTATAGTTGCTGATATCAATAACAATTTAAGCCAAGATACTCAAATTTACATAGCTGAAGCAGGTGCTAGACTTAAAGGCGATATTGATGAAATCACTCGTTTTTTACAACCTCACATCAGCATAGTAGGAGAGATAGGCAATGCACACTTAGAGTATTTTAAAAGTGTTGAAAATATCCGCTCAACCAAACTTGAAGCCTTAAATTCCAAAAGACTAGAAAAGGCTTTTTTACACTCTAGCACCCAAAAAGAAGAAGATAAACTCATCAGCCTTTATGATGATAAATTAAGTCTTATTCATTCAAGTCTTGAAGGTTTAGAATTTAAAGTCGATATAGAAAATAAATCCTATGATTTTAAAAGTCAAATTTTAGGGGATTTTAACGTGCAAAATCTTTGTGTTTGTATACTTTGTGCTCATTATCTTGGCATAAAACTAGAAAAAATTCAAAAGCAGGTTTTAAATATAAACTCCGTAGAACATCGCTTGCAAGTGCTTTCAAGAGAGCCTAAATTTATCATAGATGATGGTTTTAATGGAAATTTTAAAGGTATGAGCACAAGCTATGAACTTTGTAAAAGCTATAAAGGACGCAAAGTTTTAGTAAGTCCTGGTATAGTGGAAGTAAGCGAAGAAGAAAATATAAAACTTGCTAAAATCATCAATGAGTGTTTTGATCTTGCTATCATTAGCGCACAAATCAATGCTGAAATTTTCAAAAAAGAGTTAAAAATAAAAACCATTATACTTAAAGAAAAAAGCCAGCTAGTTCAAACTCTAGCTAAAGAGACAAAAAACGGAGATTTAATACTCTTTTCAAACGATGCGCCTAGTTTTATGTGATTCGTATAAGTATTTGCAAATGTCATCATTTTCAATTTGACTTCGTGCAAATACTTCTTTAAACCCTAGTTTGTCCTATAAGATTATTTAATCTATCCATTATAGATCCAACATAAGAATTTATACTTTCACTGCTTGCTTTCCAGCCATTAGCTTTTGCTTGATTAAGCTCTCTTTCAAACCAAGCTCCACCACCATAACCTATGTGATTTTGCCATTTAATTCCTTTTTCCATTGCATAAATATCTGCGTCAAGCCAGCCATCTTGTGCATAGCCTTTTAATAAACTTGCAAAATCAACCTTACCTGTCATGATGTCATCTAAGGAAGCTAATGATCCATCAAAGCTTTCTTTAGCCATAGCTTCTTTGTAAGATTTAACTATAGGATTCATTGTGGTATTGCCACCTTTTAAAATATCAGCACCCGTTGATTTTAAAAAACTCACAAATAAAGCTTCTTTAGAATAGCTTCCATCTTCATTTTGTGGATAAACTAACATATCAGGATTAAAAGTATATTTGTTTGATGTATTTTGAGTTTGCATACTTTGTGGAGTGAAATTTAATGGTTGCAATCCCACGTTAATACTTGCAATCGTTCCCAATTGTTCCATTTCATCGTATTGTTCTTGGGTGTTGTAATAATTTGTTATAGTTTTGCTTTCCAAATTTAAAGGTGAAGCAAAATCAAAATCTCCTACTGACATACTTACACCCTTAGGTAAACTATTTAAATCTACTTCGGTAAAACTTGTTTTATTCGCATTGTTAAAAGTGTGATTTAATATCTCATCAAATTTGTTATAATATTGTTTTATAGTATTTGCCATATCCATATTAGAATAATAACTGCTTACTCCTAAGTATTCTTTTGTACTTGAAACAACAGGATCATTTTCGGCAGCTTTTTTAATCTCATCCAAAGTAGATTTATGTATCTTAAAATCTTCAGGCAATCCTGCAGCTTTATTAAAATCA
>NZ_VOAR01000007.1:0-42180 GCF_008000495.1 Campylobacter sp. 2014D-0258 | reverse complement strand
AACCATAGTTTGAGTTATCATTGATACTAAAGATACTCATATTAATTCCTTAATTTAGATTTTTCTGCCTTCAACCTAAATATATTTATATAACTAATACAAGCAAAATCTGTTCCGTTTTGGGGTGAAAAGAAAATATTTATCACACCAAAGGTAAGGTAAAATAAAAATTCTTAGGATCGCTTTGAAAACTTAACTCTCCCTTATGAGCGTTTATGATTTCTTTAGAAAGAGACAAGCCAAGCCCATTGCCTTTAAGTTTTGTTGTTTTAAAAGCTTCAAAAACCAATTTCTCATCTTTTATTTCACAACCATTATCATACACTCTGATGCATATTTTTTCATTATCACAACTTGCTAAAATTTTAATCATAGGCTTTTCACATTCGCTTTCTTCTATCGCATCAATAGCATTATAAATCAAATTTTGCAAAACCAAACCAAGAAGAGCTTTATCAGCACAAATCTGCTTATCCAAAAAAGATATTTCAAAGTCTATTTGAGAAGTAAAATTATAAGAGTTAATGGCACTTTCACACTCTTCTTTTAACTCTAAAAGATTAAAATTTAAAGCATTGATGTGCACACCCTTAGTAAAAAGTAAAGTTGAATTTACGATACGCTCTACTCTAGCAATAGCCTTTTGGATTTCAAGAACTATATGCTTATTTTTAAGCTCACTACGAGCAAAAAGAGTTGAAGCAAGTAAAGATATAGATCCAATAGGATTTCTTATCTCATGTGCCAAATGAGCCGCTACACTACCCATACTTGCAAGCCTTTCATTGCGTTTTTCATCGCTAATATCTATAGCTGAAACTATAGTTTTTTCATTATGTGCTATGATTTTTACCGCATAAAACCTACCTTCAAATTCAAGCTCATCACGAATTTTATCCAGACTAATGATACTAAGTAATTTTGGATTTTTCAAGGCTTCTTGATTTTGTAAAATAATATTTTTTTCTTTATCTAAAATCCAAAGTGCACTAGGCAACACCTCTATAATCTCATCAACCATTGCGCGTAAGGAATTATAGTTTTCATTTAAAGTTTTGTATTCATTTTCTATTACATAAGTTTGTTCTATAAGACTTTCTAAGCCTTTTTGTAGGGTTTCTTTTTCATTTGAGTCTAAACTTTTTAAAATACTTTCATTCATTTATCATTCCTCTAATAAAATCTTAAAATCATTCAAATCAAGTAAAAGCAAATTCTGTTCACATATTTTATCAAATTCCTTGCTAAAACCATTTTTTGAGATTATAATGTAATAATTTGGAGCCAAATTTAAAGACTTTGCTTTTGATTTTAAAAGATTTAAAATATTTTTACAAATTTTTTTATTTTTAAATTTAACCTCTCCGACAAAACACAAATTTTCATCTTGATAATAAAGATCAAGTTCTAAATTCTTATCCCAGTAACTTTGCACTCCATTGATATTGAATTTTTTCTCAAGCAATTCTCTAGAAAGCTGTTCAAAACAAAAACTTTGATAAAGTTCAAATTTTTCTTTAATGCATTCTAAAACTTCTTTATAACGATTTTGCAAAATAAGCTTTTCATTGGGCTTTAAAAAATAAAAAAAGAAACGAGTAAAATGGCTGCTAAATATAATCTTATCTTGGACAACATAAGATCTTAGTTCTTTTTTGATTTTTTGTCTTTTATCTTTTATTTTTTTAGCTTCCTTACTATACTCAAGTTTTATTATACCTGTTTCTAAAAGATATTTAAGTGTAGATAAAGCTTTAAAATGCTGAATTTTTCTATTGATAGAAAAACGCTTGCGATTGTTTTTAGCTAGTAAAGTAAGAGCGTAAGAACTTGTTTCATCCAAGGCGAAATAACTTTTAATTTTTAGATAATCATCAAGCAAAATTCGCTCTATATTTGTAAATACATCGTCTTCAAAATTTAAAATGTTTAATTTTTCAAAACCTTCAAACACACTATAAAAATCAAAAAGCTTACTTAAAGACAAATTCTTATGCAAATCTACAAAGTTCTTAAATTTTATATTTTTCCTTTTATAAAGCATTTTTATAGTATAATTTTAGCAAATTTTTATAAGGATTGTATTTGCAAATTTCAGATTTAAAAAAAGAATTGATCTTAAAAAAAGGTATTTTGCATTTTGACTTCACAGCAAGTGCTTTAGCTCTAAAATGTGTAGAAAAAGAAATTTCAAAATTTCTTCCAACCTATGCAAACACACATTCTGATAGCTCTTTGAATTCTTTTAAAACTCAACAAATTTACGAACAAGCAAGAAAAGATATAAAAAAAAGTTTATCATTAGATGAAAATTTTGCCCTTATAGCCTGCGGAACAGGATCAAGCAGTGCTATTAAAAAATTTCAAGAATTGATCGGCATTTACATTCCTCCTCTTGTAAAAGAAAGATATTTTACGCAAATTGATAAAAATACCTTACCTTTAGTTATCGTAGGGCCTTATGAGCATCATTCTAATGAACTTTCATTTCGAGAAGGCTTGTGTGAATGCATTAGAATTCCCTTAGATAAAAATGGGGAAATTGATTTTGATTTTCTAGAAAAAACTTTACAAAAAAACAAAAAAAGAAAAATAATCGCTAGCTTTTCTTTGGCTTCAAATGTTACTGGGATATTAAGTGATTACAAACGCATTTCTGAAATGGTTCGTAAATTTAAAGGGATAGTTGCTTTTGATGCATCTAGTTTCATTCCCTATAAAAACATATCTTGCCAATACTATGATGCGTTGTTTATAAGTTCTCATAAATTAATCGGTGGTATTGGTGGTTCTGGACTTTTAGCCATCAAAAAAGATCTTTGTGGAAACAAGCCTAGCTTTGCAGCAGGTGGAACTGTGGGCTATGTTTCTCGCACTTCACAATGCTACCTTTGCAATGAAGAAGCTTTAGAAGAAGGAGGAACACCTGGAATTTTACAACTCATTCGCGCTAGCTTAGCTTTTAAAATCAAAGATTCTATAGGGATTAAAAATATAGAAAAAAAAGAAGAAATTCTAAAAGATTATTTTTTTGAAAAACTAAAAACTATACCTAATTTAATTTTATACGCAAAGAAATTAAAAACCCGATTGCCTATTTTTGCTTTCAATATCAAAGGAATTTCTCCTTTTGATATCGCTTACGAACTTAGTAAAAAATACCACATAGAAACACGCGCTGGATGTGCTTGTGCTGGGCCTTATGGTCATGATTTACTAGGCTTAAAAGATAATCAAAAACTTAAAACAAAACCAGGTTGGTTAAGAATAAGCTTGCATTATACGCATGAAAAAGAGGATATTGATTATTTTTTTAATGCTTTAAATAAAACTATAGTAAAATTATCGCATTAAAATATTATAGTTTTATTATTATGTATAAAAATTCTATCTTCAAAAGCCAAATCAAGTGCTTTTGAAAGAACATCTTTTTCTATATTTCTACCTGCTTGCTGCATATCTTGCCAAGTAAATTCATGGTTTACAGGTAAAACAGCTTGAGTGATAATAGGACCTTCATCAAGATTATTATTTACAAAATGTGCCGTAGCTCCAATTATTTTAACCCCTCTTTCAAAGGCTTGTTTATAAGGATTTGCTCCTATAAATGCAGGTAAGAAAGAATGGTGAATATTTATAATCTTACCTTCAAAATGCCTAACAAAATCAGGAGATAAAATTCTCATATATTTTGCCAAAACCAAATAATCAAATTTATATTGTTCAAGACATTTTAAAATCTGATTTTCTTGCTCTTTTCGATCTAAATTTTCAGCGCTGATAAAATGATAAGGAATTTCAAATTTCTCAACTAAATCCTTTAAAGAGTTGTGATTTGAAATCACAGCTTTGATATTTGCTTCAAGTTCGTTACTATAATGCTTTATTAGTAAATCTCCCAAACAATGACTTTCTTTAGTAGCAAAAACAACAATATCTTTTTTTCTCTTCTCGCAAAGCTCTATCAAGGCTTCTTGTCCAAGCATAGCCTCAAGCGTTCCTATAAAAGCTTCTTTATCAAATTCACCTTCTAAAAGAGCACGAAAAAAAAACATTCCTTCGCCTACAAATTCATCGTTTTTTACTATATTGATATGATATTTAAAAATAACATCAGCAATTCTATAAATTAAACCTTTTTGATCTTTGGTGCAAATTTTTAATACAGAAATCATTTAACTAAACCTTTTATATATTCTTTTAATTCATTCTCTCTTGCTTCTTGAAGCTTTAGACCAAGAATTTTACCACAAAATCCAGCATTTATGAAATCTTTTGCTAAAATTTTACTTTCAAACTTATTCTCATAAAGCCCTAATCTTTTAGCTTGCTCAATACGCTTTTTACTCCAAAGTCCAAGCCATTCCTTCAAAGGCATTTCAAAAGCAATTTTTGCTAGTTCAAAATCACTTATATCATCAAGATAAAAAGCTTGATTTGCGTATTTTAGGTATTCTTTTTTAAGTTTAGTTCTTTTAAAAAATATATCTTTTTCTAAATTAAAAAAATTCAAATACAAATACAAGAATAAAGCATCGCTTTTTACAAATTCTCTACTTTGTCTGAGTAAATTTTGAAATTCCAAACTCTTAAAAACACTCTCAAAGCCGAAAACCTGTTTCTCTAAGCCAAGTTCTTGTAAATATCTATAGCCGACATCAAGTCTAGGGCTTTTAAAGAATTTATAAAGCTCCGCATTGATCCTATCTTTGCTAAGATCAGTTATATCCATACTTTGCATCAATTTCAAGCTTTCGCTAGTTATCTTAAAGTTAAACCTTGAAGCAAATACTACCGCTCTTAATACTCTTAAACTATCCTCTTGAAAGCTTTGTTTATCAATATGCCTTAAAAAGCCTGCTCCTAGATCTTTTAATCCTCCATAAAAATCTAAAAACTCATCGTTAAAAAGATTAATCATCATAGAATTTATGGTAAAATCGCGTCTTTTGGCGCCAAGTTTTTCATCATTGCAAATTTGAACTTCAAAACCTTTATGTCCATAGCTTATTTTGTTTTCGGTTCTAGCAAGGGCTAAATCATAATTTTTAAACTTATACACAAAAAAACTTTTTCCAAAGCCTTGTGCGCCCAATTTTTGCATAATCTTTTCAAAATCTTTAAGTTTTATATCATAAAGCTCTATATCATAGTCACAAATTTTTAAACCTAAAAACAAATCCCTAACACTACCTCCAACCAAATACGCTCGTTTAGTATAAGGCTTTAAAAACTCAGCAATAAACTGTAAATCGGAATTATTTTTTAAGCTTATCTTCGATATTTGCAAGTAAAAACTCTAAAAAATTTATGGTCAAGTTTAACCTATTTTCAAGATCATCTTTTTTTATACTATTTAAACCTTCAAAAAGAACTAAAATTCTCTCTCTAAGATGTTTTAAAAAAATATCCTCATTAAGCGTTTGAACCTCTGTTATAACACTAGGATTTAAAATTTCACTTTGTAAAAAAGGCTCTTCTTTTTTAAACTCTTTATTTTCCTGAGTAGAAATTTCAATATTATTTTGTATTTTTTGCTCTTCTTCAAATTTTGCCATAGAAATTTTATCTTCTAAGTCTTGCGGAGTATCGAGCTCTTCGCATACAAACTCCATAGGCGGTAATTCATCTTTTATTTCAGTTTTTCTATTTAATTCTTGTTCTTTTAAAATTTCATTTTGTCTTCTTTGCTCTTCCATGATAGAGCTAACTTCGCTAATGGTTTTTTTAGCTAAATCTTCCAAATTCATATTTTTATCAACCACCTTTTAAATTCATTAATTTCTTCATCGCTTTTCATATTAATAAAAAAATCCAACATTTGAGTGTTTAAATCTTTATGCTTGGATCTAAAACCACTAAGACGACGAACCGCATCGATAGCGTTTTGGTTATCTGGATCTTCTTTTAAGATATTTTTATAAATTTCTAAAGCTTCGTCTTTTAACCCTTGAGCCTCATAGATAGAAGCTTCAGTGACTGTATTTTTCATCACTGTTTCCTAAAATTTTTCTTTAATTCTAGCAAAAAGCTTTTTAATTTATCTTTAAGAAAATAAGATGTTTTTTAATGTCTATTTTGTTTTAAACAATTTTTCTATATATTCTTTTTTTTCTTTCTCTAAGCTAGAATTTAATTCTTTTTGTTCTTTTTTAACTTGCGCTTTTAAATCTTGATTTTTAAAATACACATAATCAATTCCAAAAATAACACCAATTATAATAAGCAATGGGATTAAAAATACCATATACTTTACACTTTAAGAAAATTGATTAAACACACTACCATAGTAGCGAACATTCTCAGCATTTTCATTTTTTTCTATCGTTTCTATTGCGCCACTATTGATTGCTTTTTGGATATCATCATTTAAATCTTGATAAGAAAAAACCATATTAATACTGATAATATTTGGCAATTTCTCAAGCATTTTATAAGAGTTTAACTCATCTTCTAAATTTTCACTTTCAATCACAACTATAATCTTTTCATTTTCACAAAGTTCTACAGAACAAAAAGGAATTTCAGATATAGCCTTTTTTAAATCATTTACATATTCTTCTTTTGCTAAAATCAAAACACTAGAAAGATTATTCATCAATACTCCTAAACATTATACTATCACCAAAACCTGAAACGATAAAATCTTTATTGTTTAAAAAAATAATAAACTCACTCATCAAATTTTCATTATTAAAAGTTTCAACAGGCTTAAAATCACTTGTGCTAAAAACTTCACTAACTCCAGCTTCATTATCGCTATAAACAGCCAATTCTCCATTAGGACTTAAAGCGCAAGCATATATCAAAAAATCTTTTTGCAAAAAATTTTGCTCTTCATTTTTTACAACTCCTATACGCCTATCCGTTCCACAACTTAAAATAACATTATTTTTAAAATCTACTTGATAGATATTATCTTTATGCATTTTATCATAGTTTTTTAACATCTTCCAATTTTTCAAATCAAAAAGTTCTACTTCGCCACTCTCAAAACCTGCAACTAGTCTACTCTTATCTTCATTTAAAACTGCATCATTAAGACTAGAATGGGAAAAATTAAATTTTTTTATATTTTTTAAACTTTTATCAATCAATTCTATTTCAGAACCAATAGAAATCAAAAGATAAGTATTTTCATTGATAAAAAATGCTTTTATTATGCTATTTTCTTCGAGCTTTTTGATTTGTAAATTTTCCTTATAAAAACTTAAATTTTTAGCACCAAAATCACCCTCGCTAAGTATTAAAAGTGTATGTTTAAAAACATCAATGTTGTAAATTTTAGCAAAATCATCACCATAATAATTTTTAATCTTTGGCAAAGATAAAAGTTCTTTTAAACTTTTATCTTTAATGTTATATTGTAAAATTTCACCTTTATCAGTGCCTATATATAAGTTTTGCTTATCAAGCTTTAAAGCTGTTATATTGGCATTTAATTTCAGCTCATAAGCATAAGACAAAACACAAAAAAGACTCAAAATAAAAAGAAATTTTTTCATTTATTTACTTTACACCCTCATTAATCACATCAATTAAATTTGAACGACTTTTTAATTGTTCATTTTTAAATTCAGGTTTAAAGCTATTTCCCACTAAAGGTTTTGCATCGCTTTGTGGAACATGACACTGAGTACAATTAAAACGACTATCGCTAATCATATCTCCTGTGGTTTTATTGTGTCTAAAATCATAATAATGACTAGCAGGAAGTGGAGTTGCACCAGCATCTGCTGCTATAGCCTTATCATGGCAGCTTAAGCACATATTGTTATCTTTAGTTATAGGTAACAAATCTTCAATAGCATGCGGAATTAATGGTGGTGCATTTTCATAAGAACGCTCAAAACGAGTAGATTCCCCAGGTTGTAAAGTTGTGAAATTTGCTTCCACTAAATTTACTTTATTTTCATTTTCTAAACTTGCTTTTCTAAGTCCAATTTGTTCCGAACTTACCCCACTATTCATTGCACAAGCGGCAAAAAATACCACTGCAGCACTTCCTAATAAAACCAATTTCTTCTTCATCATTTATTCCTTAAATCAAAAATATTAAAATTCAAAGCATCATCATTACAAACTTCTATACATCTTGCACACCTTATACACTCTCCTGATTTCACGCTAGTACTTTCTTTTCCAACCATCCACAAAACCTGTTTTTCAGGACAAATACGGATACATTCATAACATTTAGTGCATTTATCACTATCATGCTTTATTTTAAGCAAAGCAAAACGAGAAATAAAAGCATAAAAAGCTCCTAGTGGACAAAAATGTGAACAAATTGCCCTAGGGCTTAAAAAAGTATCGATACAAAAAAGTATAAAGGCTACAAAAATCCAAGAACTTGTAGCAAAAATAATCCCTCTATGTATCATTCCTATATAAGAAAAACTTTCAAACACAGGCAATGAAAATACAAAAGAAAGGACTAAAACCAAGACCAACACAAAATAGCGTAAATTTTTAGGTAAAATTAAAAATTTATTATTAAGGGTTAATTTATTTCGCACAAAAGCAGCAAAATCTGTGATTAAATTAACAGGACAAACCCAAGAGCAAAAAACCCTTCCTAAAAGCAAACCATAGATAAAAAATATAATCAAAGCTCCTATTAAAGCCATTAAATCTATACTCCAGCTTGCTAAAATGATTTGCAAAACCGCAAAAGGATCGCTTAAAGGTATGGTATTAAAAAGTCTAGAAGAACTTAAATTTCCCTGCAGGATAAAATCTGTAGCTTTAAAACTAAAAAGCGCTAAAATTCCAAGCTGAACGATGCGTCTAGCAATTAAATACTTCATCACAGTTCTCCATCATTTAAATAATTGGTTGCTTTTTTAGCATCAAAATGTTTTGAAGTATCTGCATTTTTTATACGTCCTTCATCTTTTTCATCCCAGCCTTTTACATAATGAGATCCTGCTTTTCCCAATACATACTCCCTTGGCAAAACACGAATGGCTGGTTTTTCAGTAATACAAGCAAGTTCACAAAGCCCACAACCTACACACACTTCATGATCCACACTAGGTAGTAAAAAAGCGTGCTTGGCGGTGCGTTCATTGCGTTTAAGCTCAAGTTTTAAAGCCCTATCTATCAAAGGACAAGCTCTATAACAAGCATCACATTGAATTCCCCAGTGTGCCACACAAGAAGCACTATCAACAATAGCAATACCCATTTTCAAAGATTCTATACCCTGTTCTAAATGCTTTTTATCTAAAGCATCAGTTGGACATTCTCTAATGCAAGGAATATCCTTACAAAGATAACAAGGAATTTCTCTTGCCTTAAAAAAAGGTGTACCATTTTTTGGACTATCTAACAAGCTAGCAAGCTTTAAAGTATCATAAGGACAGGCTTTTACACAAAGCCCACAACGAATACATTTGCTTAAAAATCTAGCTTCATCTTCAGCCCCAGGAGGACGCAAGGCATAATTATCATCGGCTTTTAAAGCCAAATTAGCCAAAAATCCACCTCCTGTACATAAACATGCAGCCTTAAAGGCACTAACGAAAAATTCTCTTCTACCTTTCATTTAATCAAAACCCTAAATCAAGCCTTATAAATTTTTACAGCACATTTTTTAAAGTCAGTTTGTTTTGAAAGCGGACAAGTCGCATCCAAAGTAACTTTATTGATATATACATTCTCATCAAACCACGGCACATACACAAGTCCTACAGGCGGTTTGTTTCTTCCACGCATATCCACTCTTGCTTTTACTTTACCACGACGAGATTCCACCCAAACCAAATCACCTTGATTTAAGCCTAATTTCTCTCCATCTTTCTCGCTCATATAGCAAAGTGCTTCAGGCACAGCGCGGTAAAGCTCAGGCACACGCATAGTCATAGTTCCACTATGCCAATGCTCTAAAACCCTTCCTGTTGCAAGCCAGAATGGATACTCTTTACTTGGTCTTTCAGGTGCTTTCATAAATGGCCTAAAGAAAATTTTAGCCTTATTTTTAATACTGTGCTCTTTTTCATCTTTAGGAGCTATTAAATCCCCATTTGTAAGCATTTTGTTAAAATCACCATAAAAAGCAAAATCTGAATTTGGAGCCGCTTTTTTAGCATAATAATCAAATTTAGTATTAAATCTCCATTGTGTTTCCTTGCCATTAACCACGGGCCATCTTAAACCCCTTACTTTATGATAGGTATCAAAATCCGCTAAATCATGTCCGTGTCCTAAGCCAAATTTACGATATTCTTCCCAAAGGTATTTTTGAACGAAAAAGCCATAACCTGTAAATTCTTTTCCATCACTGCCTTGAATTTTTCTCTCATCACCTTTAACATCAGTATTATCAAAGCCTTTTGCGATAGCATCGTTTGGATTAAAGCTTTTTGCTTCTTTATTGGCAAATAGCACATCAAAAAGTGTATCATCTTCACTATAACCCATAGCTTTTGCCTCTTCTAAAACACTTGGCAAGGTAAGCTTATTATCCACTTTTTGCTCTTTCCAAACTTCTTTAAGCTTAAAGCGTTTTGCAAATTCTAAAATTTGCCAAGTATCACTCATGGCAGCACCTACAGGTAAAACTTGTTGTTTCCAATGTTGAGTTCTTCTTTCAGCATTACCATAAGCACCCCATTTTTCATAAATCATAGCACTTGGTAAAATAAGATCAGCTACTTTTGCTGAAATTCCAGGATAACAATCACTTACAACAATAAAATTATCCATTTCTCTTGCTGCTGCGATCCAGTGATTTGCATTTGCAGTGTTTTGCCATGGATTATTCACTTGCACCCATGCAAATTTAATTTTTCCATCTTCTAAATCTCTCATGATATTAAGATAAGGAGAACCTGGTTTTGGGTTGATGGTCTTTGCAGGAACTTTCCAAATTTTTTCAGAAATTTCTCTGTGTTTTGGATTGGCTACAACCATATCTGCAGGCAAACGATGCGAGAAAGTTCCTACTTCCCTAGCTGTTCCACAGGCACTTGGCTGTCCTGTTAAAGAAAAGGCTCCGCTACCTGGTTTAGCTTGCTTTCCTAGTAAAAAATGCACCATATAAGCTTGTTCATTTACCCAAGAACCTCTTGTGTGTTGATTAAAGCCCATAGTCCAAAAACTTACGACTTTGCGATTTTTCTCTATGTAAAGATTAGCTAATTCTTGAAGTTTTTTCTTAAAATCTTCCAAAGACTCATTATCATCACCTTTGGCTACTTTTGCAGTGTATTCCAAAGTATAAGGGGCTAAACCTTTTTTAAATTCTTCAAAAGAAATTTCCCAGTTTTTATCAGCCACACCTTGATGTTTCATTTCAAATTTATCACCCGCTTTAACGCCAAGATAAGATAAAGAAGTAGCCTCTTCATCGTCTAAAGTGATTACATTTTCTTTTTCAACCGTATCTTTTTCACTTTCTTTAAATTTTGGATGATTTGGATTATTTCTCATACCATAACCAATATCAGCATAACCAGTTGCAAATACGCAGTGATCTTTGATAAATTTCATATCCATAGCCTCTGGATGATTATAAACAATCTCTCTTGCTATGTAGTTCCAAATAGCCAAATCTGTATTTGGTTTAAAAATAATTTCAATATCAGCAATATTTGAAGTACGGTTAGAAAAAGTGCTTAGATTAACAACTTTGACCTTATCAAGATTACTTAGTTTTCTATCACTTACTCTTGACCAAAGGATTGGGTGCATTTCAGCCATATTAGCTCCCCAAGTGATGATAGTATCTGTAAGTTCTATATCATCATAACAGCCTGATGGCTCATCTACACCAAAAGTTTGCATAAAACCAACCACTGCAGAGGCCATGCAATGTCTTGCATTTGGATCGATATTATTTGTTCTAAAACCCGCTTTTGCAAGCTTTAAAGCAGCATAACCTTCTTGGATAGTGTATTGCCCACTACCAAAAATCCCTATACCTGTAACGCCGAGTTCATTGTAGGCTTTTTTAAATTGTTTTTCCATTTCATCAAAGGCTCTTTGCCAAGAAACTTGTTGAAATTTGCCTTTTTTATCAAATTCGCCTTTTTCATTCATGCGAAGCAAAGGCATAACAAGACGATCTTCACCATACATGATCTTAGCATTAAAATAACCTTTGATACAATTAAGTCCGCGATTTACGGGTGCTGCAGGATCACCTTTTGTTGCTACGATTTTGCCATCTTTTCTAGCTATCATAATTCCACAGCCAGTTCCACAAAATCTACAAACAGCTTTATCCCATTTCCAATCTTCTTCTTGCGCGCCAAGCATAGAGCTTGGAACACTAAGCCCTGCAACACTAGCAGCACTTGCAATAGCGGTATTTTTAATAAAATCCCTTCTATTCATCCTTATTCCTCCAAAATAAAAAAATCATCTTATTATAAAAAATGGAGTATAAAAATCTCTTGAAATTTTAATAAAAATAATAATTTTAAAGCTCTATTTTATAGGAGTTTTATTGTCCTTTTTATATTTTTCTTACACAAAATAAATATTAAAAATAATCAACTTAACAATTAAAATATAATCAACTTAAAATAATAAAAAAATGAAGATATAAAAATTAAGCCCTAAGAATGGGCTTAATCAAAATTAATGGCAACCACAACCACCGCAGCAGCTAGAACCACCAAAGAATGCATCAAGTTTTGCAATATCTGGCATTTCTGTGATTTCATTTACAAGTTCTTTATATGCCACTTTACCCTCTTTAATCACAAATACGGCACGAGCTAAAAGCCCTTCTAAAGCACCTTCATTTATCAAAACACCATATTTTTCACCAAATTCTTTTGCTACAAAATCACTTGCAACACTTAAATTTTCAATACCTTCTGTACTGCAAAATCTTCCCATAGCAAAAGGCAAGTCCATACTTACTACAATCACTTCAGCACCATTGTAACTGGCTACTTTTTTATTAAATTCTCTAGCCTCTGTAGCACAAACTGGTGTATCTAAGCTTGGAACACTTAAAATGATTTGAGTTTTACCCGCTGCACCGATTTCAATCACGCTTAAATCTTTAGCTTTAAGATTTACCTTAGGAGCATCTGCTCCAACTTCTACCGAATTTCCTTTAAGTTTTACAGGATTTCCTTTAAAATTTACTGTACTCATTTAATTTCCTTTTTTGATATTTTAAACATTATTACAATTAATGTTTTAGGAGTGATTATATCCTATAAATATTAATTATTTTTAATTTCACTGAAAATTATTTTACTTCTTTCCAAGTATATTTTTTCCACACTTTTTGAGCTTCCTTACTCTTAATAAAATCTACAAATTCTAAAGCTTTTTTGTTTTCTAAACCTTTTTTTGTAGGAGCTATTTCAGCTGCACGATAAATCACCGCATTTTTATCTTTGATAAATAAAGCTTTATCATCGCCTAAAGCCTTTGCCCAATGAGACCAAATGATTAAAGCATCAATATTTGGATTGTTATTCCACTCATCTACAGCAGCTTTGGAATTTTTAGCATAAATTTTTATATTTTTACGTAATTTTACCAAATTTTCTCTTTTTGCACTTTTTAAAGCCATATCTTCATAAAGTCCAACTTGTCCTGCACCATCAACCACCATAACATTTACGCCATCTTTTAAAATGTCTTCAAAATTTTTAATATTTTTTGGATTATTTGGACGCACGATAATACCTGATGGACGCACATTTAAAACGCTTAAATTTTCCAAACTTAAACTTGAAATTTTTTTAGCAAAATCATCCATCATTGAAGTATTGCCTGAAAAAATCAAATCTGCATTTTCTTTTGCTTTATCTATCCAAGCTGGAGTTGGACCTGCGGTTACAATCACCTTTTCTTTTGTTTTTTCTTCAAATTTTAAAGCAAGCTCTTTTAGTACAGGAGCAGGACCACCTGGACCATAAACTAAAATTTCAGCATTTAAAAAACTTGCTGCTACTAAACTTAAAATTAATATTTTTTTCATAAAATAAACCTTTCTTTAATAATATAACTTACTTGAAAGGAAATTTTATCAATCTATAGTTAACTCTCCCTTGCAAAGCCCTGCTTCTATAAGAAAACGAGAAGGAGCAAAAGAAGTTTTTTTGTTTTTATCATATTTAGCATAACTTAAATAAAGTATATTTTTTGCCCTAGTTACCGCAACATAAAAAAGTCTTCTTTCTTCTTCTAAGCTTCCACCCATTCCCATAAGCTTTTGATTAGGAAAGCGACCTTGCGCAAGATCAATCACAAAAACAAGATCAAATTCCAAGCCTTTACTCGCATGCACACTAAGCAAATTAACTCCTTTGCCACTACTCATTTCGCTTGCACCTAAAGTTAGAAAATTATAATACTTGTAAATATCGCTATAATTTTTTGTAAGCTCTTTTAAGACATTGAATTTTGTTTCTATTTTTTCTAAATTTTCACTCTTTCTTAATAAATCCACCTGCCCTGCTTTATTTGTCGCTCTTTTGGTTGCAAGTTCTTCACAAATTTCTCTATAAAAAGAATTTTCGCAAATTAAATTTACCAAAGCCAAAGAGTGTTTTATTTCCATAGCTTTTTTTAAAAAAAGATAGATTTTTTCCAAATTTCTAGCACACAAATCATTGATTTTTGAAAGTCTTAAAATAGGATGTGCATCAAATTCACTCTCAAATTTAAAACGAGTTTCGCTGGCTAATTCTTCCAAATCTGCAAAAAGCCCAAGTTGATAATTTCTTTTTTGATGATTTTGCAAATTTACATTTTTATCAGGATCTAAAAAACCTTTTATTAAATTTCCATGCCCTAATTTTAAAAGTGCGTCAAAAATTTCTTTTGCTAAAACTCCACCCACACCTTTGGTATATTGAACCAAATGAATAAAAGCCATAATATCCTTAGGATTTACCACAAGCGCAAGCATAGCACTAAAAGCTTTAACTTCCAAACTTTCAAAAAAACTTCCACTTCCCTTTCTCACACTTGCAATGCCCTGCTCCCTTAAAGCTACTTCAACCCCATCAGCACTTGAGTTGTTGCGAAAAATCACAGCAATTTCTTCCAAACTTACTCCGCTTGTAAGTATCATTTTGGCTATATTTTGATACTGATCAAATAATTCTTCAAAAGTAAGCAAAGATGGGGCTTTAAACTCATCATTTCTTGTAACAATAAGTTCTTTTGGATATAATCTTTCGTTATTTAAAATCACTTTATTAGCCAAAGCTAAAATACTTCTTGATGAACGGTAGTTTTTATTTAAAGAAAAAATTTTTGCATCTTTAAAACGATCTTTAAACCCACCTATGATATTAATATCCGCTCCATTAAAAGCATAAATACTTTGATCATAATCCCCTACGCAAAACAAACTTTTACTATGAAAAGCCTCTATTAAGGAACTTTGCAAAGTATTTGTGTCTTGATATTCATCTACTAAAATTTCATCAAATTCATATTTTTCTTCTTTTAAAAGATCTTTTAGATTGATAAGCAAGTCATTAAAATCTACATAATTAAAACGCTTTTTTTCATTATCATATTCTTTTAAAATATCTTCATAAATTTCAGCATAAATACTTTGATCTTCGTAGTTTTGGCAAAACCAAGTATAAAAATCTTGATTGTGCGCTTTGTTTTGAAACAAAGAATAAAGATCATATAAATAACTTGATTGATAAGGTTTTATATCACTTAAATGTCTAAAAGTTCTTTTTTCATAGACACTTTTAAGTAGAGTTTTTAACTCGCTTGCTTGCTTTAAGGCTATATTTTTATCCGCATTTCTAAGTAAGGTATAAGCCGTACTATGAAAAGTTCCTGCAAGTATTTTACTGGTAATATTTTTATCAAAAAATTTCCCTAAACGCCCTATCATTTCTTTGCTGGCTTTGTTTGTGAAAGTTAAAAGCATGATTTTTTGCGGTGCCACTCCCTTGCTTAAAAGATAAGAAATTCTTGCAACAATAGTAGAAGTTTTTCCCGTCCCTGCACTTGCAATAACAAGATTGTGTCCAAAATCAGCAGTAGCAGCAAGATATTGTTCATTATTTAATTTTGAAAGTGGCATTATTTTCCTTATAAAAGTTAAAATTATAAAAAAAAATTACTTAAAAATATAAAAATTTAAAATTACTTTATATTAGATTATAGTACAATGCTAAAATTATTTAACTTTCTGTTTTTAAGGGATAGCAAATGAATTTGAAAATTTTTTCTATTATTGTTGGCATATTAATTGCTGTTATTGTGATATTAGGTGGGGCATATTATTATCTTTTTGAATATTCAAAACCAAAGAATTACACCTTAAATACCAACACTTACACCGAACAAAAATCGTATACCAATAACTACGATAATTCCTATTCACCCTCGATTTCACCCTCGATCCAAACCAACAATAGTTCATCAGATATAAATATTAATAACAATACCATCCAAAAGCAAGAAACAAACCTATTAGATGAAAATCAAAGCTTAAATAACGATACATTTAATACATCAATAAGCGAAAACAATCAAAGCTTAAATAATGATACCAATAATACAAGTAATAATATTAATACAAATGAAAATAAGCAAATTTTAGATACGGATAAAGGAAAATTAAAACAAGAAAATAAACAAGCCAAAATAGAAGCTCTTAAAAAAGAAATCAGCAAACAACAAAAGATCTTAGAAAGAGAAAGAGCCGTAAAAAAAGAACTTCAATCAAACAAATCAAACAAAAATAAATATCTAAATACCGCTAGAGAATATCTAAGCATAGGAAAAAACAGTCGTTTAGAACCTGAGCTTAGCACAGAAAATATGAAAGTTTACATTTTAGATGGAAAATTTTTAAGCCAATACAGAATCAATCTGTTAAAAGATATGCTAAGCGTTATACAAGATAATGCAAAAGATTATTATCTAAGTATTTTTGTTAAAATGCTACCAAAAGGGGAAATGAAATTAACTATCTATAACAAAGAAATTATCTTTTCAGATATGAAAAAAGCTTATAAATATATTAGTTTAGATAGATTAAGCCCATATTTAAACAATCCAAAAGAATTAAATGAACATGTAGCACGTGAAGAAATTTTAGAAAGACTTAAACTTCAAATTAAAAAAGACGGCAAAGGAAGTGATTTTTCTAAACATATCAAAAGTTTGAAAACTGGACTCAATACAGCACAATATTTCTTCCCGTTTTGTGAAATTATAGAAATTAGCTCTATTAAATAAGCTAAAACAATAAAGGCAAATAATGTATGATAAAAATTTAGAAAAAGAGTATTATCAAATTTGCGAAGAACGCGGATATTTTGAGATCGATGGCAATAAAACCATACAAGAAAAAGATAAAAATTTCTGCATTATGATGCCTCCTCCTAATGTCACGGGAGTTTTACACATAGGACATGCTTTAACTTTTACTCTGCAAGACATTATGACGCGTTATAAAAGAATGGACGGTTATAAGGTTCTTTATCAACCAGGACTTGATCACGCAGGTATTGCCACTCAAAATGTTGTAGAAAAACAACTCCTTGCTCAAGGCATTAAAAAAGAAGAGCTAGGTAGAGAAAAATTTATAGAAAAAGTCTGGGAATGGAAAGAGCAAAGCGGTGGAAAAATTTTAGACCAAATGAGAACACTAGGCATCACTCCTGCATGGAGTCGCTTGCGTTTTACTATGGATGAAGGTTTGGTTAATGCCGTAAAAAAAGCCTTTGTGGAACTTTATGATAAAAGACTTATTGTACGTGGAAACTACATGATAAATTGGTGTACTCACGATGGCGCTTTAAGTGATATAGAAGTTGAATACAAAGAAAACAAAGGAAAACTTTATCATATTAAATACTTTTTAAAAGACAGCGATGAATTTTTAGTAGTAGCCACAACGCGTCCTGAAACTTTTTTTGGCGATACTGCAGTTATGGTACATCCCGATGATGAACGCTATACTAAATTTGTGGGCAAAGAAGTGATTTTGCCTATAAGCAAAAAAGCCATTAAAATCATAGCTGATGAGCATGTAGAAAAAGAATTTGGAACAGGAGTTGTAAAAGTTACTCCCGCTCATGACATGAATGACTATGAAGTAGGACTTAGACATAATTTAGAATTTATAAGCGTTTTTAATGAAAAAGGAATTTTAAACGAACATTGTTTAGAGTTTCAAGGTTTAGAACGCTTAGAAGCAAGAGAAAAAATCGTAGCCAAACTTGAAAATCTTGGCTTTATAGAAAAAATAGAAGAACATAACAATCAAATAGGATATTGTTATCGTTGCAACAATGTAGTTGAACCTTATATCTCCAAGCAATGGTTTGTAAAAAAAGAAATCGCCCAAGAAAGTATAGAAAAAGTTGCACTTGGCGAAAGCAAATTTTATCCAAATCACTGGATAAATAGCTTTAATGCTTGGATGAAAGATTTAAGAGATTGGTGTATTTCAAGACAACTTTGGTGGGGGCATCAAATTCCTGTTTATTATTGCGAATGCTCTCATGAATGGGCAAGCCAACATACGCCTAAAACTTGTCCAAAATGTCAAAGTCAAAATTTCAAACAAGATGAAGATGTACTTGATACTTGGTTTTCTTCAGGACTTTGGGCTATGAGCACTTTAGGCTGGGGGAATGAAAATTGGGGCAAAGATAAAATTTGGTCTGAAAATGATTTAAAAGATTTTTATCCTAATTCTTTACTCATTACAGGTTTTGATATTTTATTTTTCTGGGTGGCTAGAATGATGTTTCAAAGCACCAATGCTTTACATCAACTTCCTTTTAAAGATATTTATTTACATGCTCTTGTGAAAGATGAGCAAGGTAGAAAAATGAGTAAAAGTCTTGGAAATGTCATCGATCCAAATGAAAGTATTAAAGAATATAGTGCTGATATTTTACGCTTTACTTTAGCACTTCTTGCTATACAAGGACGCGATATTAAACTTAGCAATGATAAACTTTTACAAGTTAGAAATTTTACAAATAAAATTTATAATGCTACAAATTATCTGCTTTTAAATGAAAGTAAATTTGAAGATTTGGAAAATATCACACTTCATTCAGAATTAGCAAAATATATCTATACCAAATTTCAAACTTGTGTTAAGGATGTAAGAGAAAATTTAGACAATTATCGCTTTAATGATGCAGCCAATACTCTATATAAATTCTTTTGGGATGATTTTTGCGATTGGGGTATAGAGCTTAGCAAAGCAGAAAAATCGAGCGTTAAAGAACTTGGTAGTATTTTCAAAGAAGCTTTAAAACTCTTAAATCCTTTTATGCCTTTTATCAGCGAGTATTTATACCACAAACTAAGCGATACAGAACTTAAAACAAGCCCTTCTATTATGATAAGCAAATATCCAAAATTTAAAGAACAAGATAAAAATATAGAAAAAATCTTTTCTTTACTCATAGAAAGCATAGTTGGTATCCGCCGTGCTAAAAGTTTAATCGATCTTGGAAATTCTAAAATAGAAAAAGCTTATATCAAATTTAACGATAAAAAAATCAAAGATGAAATCAAAGCTTATATGAATTTTATCATGATGCTCGCAAAGTGCGAGCAAATAGAATTTAGTGAAGAAAAATTACCAAAGGCAATATGTGATGTTAGCGAGAATTTAGAAATTTTTATTACGCTTGAAAATGTTGATTTAAGTGGTATTTTAACAAGACTTGAAAATCAAAAAAATAAGCTTGAAAAAGAAAGTGCTAAGCTTAATTCTATGCTCTGTAATGAAAAATTCATCGCTAACGCACCTAAAGAGGTGGTTGAGCAAAATAAAGAAGCTCTAGAAAATTTAAAAATTCAACTTGAAAAAATATCAGTTGAACTTCAAAATCTAAGAGGTTAAAAATTTGATAAAAATAAAAAATTTAAAAAAATATTATGGCAAGGAACTCGTGATAAACGATGTTTCTTTGGAGATTAAAAAGGGTGAAATTTACGCCATAGTAGGTCATAGTGGAGCTGGAAAATCCACTCTTTTAAGATGTATCAATGGACTTGAGAATTATCAAGAAGGAAGCTTAAAAGTCTTTGATCAGGAAATTAAAGATTTAAGTCAAAAAAAATCAAAAGAGCTAAGAGTGCTTAGAAAAGATATAGGGATGATTTTTCAAAATTTTGCCCTAATGGAGCGCAAAAATGTATTTGAAAATGTTGCTATGCCTTTAAGAACACACTATACTCAGTGTAAATTTCATGCCAAGCTTTTTAATAAAGAATACATGAGCGAAAAAGAAATTGCCCAAAAAGTCAATTCCTTACTTGAAATCGTAGGACTTGATCATAAAAACAAATCCTATCCAAGAGAACTGAGTGGGGGACAAAAACAACGCGTTGCTATTGCTAGAGCCTTAGCTTTAAACCCAAAAATTTTACTTAGTGACGAAGCTACTTCGGCTCTTGATCCAAACACTACAAAAAATATTTTAGAGCTTATATCTAAAATCAATGCTGAATTTGGGATTACTGTTGTTTTAGTAACTCACGAAATGGATGTAGTAAAAGACATAGCTCAAAAAGCTTTATTACTTGAACATGGACAAATCATAGGAAGTGGAGCAATTGATGAGCTTTTTTTAAGGCCTAATGCCAAAATGAAAGAATTTTTAGGAGAAAGCGACTTCTTGCCTGAGCACGGACTTAATATCAAACTTTACTTTCCAAAAGAAGTTGCCCAAAATAGTGTCATCACTCATATGGCAAGAACTCTAAATATAGACTTTAACATAGTTTGGGGTAAAATAGAAAAACTTAATGGAAAAGCCTTGGGAAATTTAGTTATAAATATAAATGAAAAGGATAAAGACAAGGTTCTTGATTACATAGAAAAAAGTGGAGTATTATGGGAGGTGGCATCATGAATGAAGAAAACATCTCTATCATCAGTGCTTTTTTTAGTAGAATTTCTCAATTTTTTAATGAATTTTCTTGGCAGGATATTAAAGAAGTGAGTTTAAGTTCTATTACAAGTTTCAGTGAAAATTATGAAAACATTTTAAAACCTGCGCTTAATGAAACAATTTATATGAGTTTAATGGCTGTACTATTTGGATTTTTATTGGCTATCATTCCTGGAATTTTACTTGCTATTTGGGATAAAAACGGAATTAAAGAAAATAAAATCGCTTATAGTATTTTAGATTTTATTACAAATATACTGCGTGCCTTTCCATTTTTAATTCTTATAGTTGTTCTTTTACCACTTTCTAAAATCATAGTAGGCACAAGCATAGGTACAAATGCTGCCATAGTTCCTTTAGCTATCGGAATAGCTCCTTATTTGGCAAAGATGCTTGAAAGCGCTTTTAAAGAAATAGACAAAGGAATCATAGAAGCAGCAAAAAGTTATGGTGCTAGCAATATTCAAATTATCTTCAAGGTTATCTTTAGTGAGGCCCTTCCTGCTATAATTAGCGGAATTACTCTAACTTTGATCTTTACCATTGGTTTTTCTGCTCTTGCTGGAACTGTCGGTGGTGGAGGTTTGGGAGATGTCGCTATTCGCTATGGTTATGAAAGATTTAACAAAGAAGTTATGATTCAAACTGTAGTTATTTTACTTATATTAGTTCAGTTAGTTCAAATTCTAGGTAATTTATTTTATACTTGGGCTAAAAATAGTAAAACTACATATATCATCGCCACTCTATTGATTTTACTTGGAATTAGCATAGTTATCAATATAAACAATGATGAAAATTTCTTTTGGCAAGCAATTGTTTTTATCTTATTTTTAGGAAGTTTGCTTTATAAAGGTTTCAAAAAATAAGGAGATTATATCTCCTTTTAAGATAAGTATAAGTTTTTTTAAGTAAAATTTAAACAAAAAATTAAAGGAATTAAAATGATGTATCAGATGCGTTAATCTGACTATCAACAAGTTTTTATATGCTTCTTCCTGATAGTCAGAGTGAATTTATTAAGATTAAAGCAAGCACAAAATGACTAAAAAGGAAAAAAATGAAAATCAAATCTTTATTTATAGCAAGTATTTTAACATTAAGTCTTAATGCAAATGCATTAGAAACCATCACAGTTGCAGCAACTCCCGTCCCTCATGCTGAAATCCTAGAGCAAGTAAAACCTGATTTAGAAAAACAAGGCTATAAACTTGAAATCAAAGAATTTACGGATTATGTTTTACCTAATCTAGCTGTTGATAACGGAGAAGCCGATGCAAATTTTTTCCAACATACTCCTTATTTGGAAGAATTTAATAAAAACAAAGGCACCAAACTTATCAAAGTAGCTGCCATACACATAGAACCTATGGCTGTTTACTCCAAAAAATACAAAAGTCTAGATGATATTAAAGAAGGGGTTAAAATCGCCATTCCAAATGATCCAACCAATGAAAGTAGAGCTTTAGATATTATTGCAAAAAAAGGTTTGGTAAAATTTAAAGATAAGGCTTTAAAAACACCTCTTGATATTATAGACAATCCTAAAAAAATTAAATTTGTAGAATTAAAGCCCGCACAACTTCCAAGAGCTTTGGATGATGTTGATTTTGCTGTAATTAATTCCAACTACGCTCTCTCTGCAAATCTAAATCCTGCAAAAGATAGCGTATTTATCGAAGATAAAGAAAGCCCGTATGCAAACATTCTTGTTGTAAGAGTGGGACATGAAAACGATCCAAAAATCAAAGCCTTAATCCAAGCTCTACAAAGTGATAAAATCAAACAATTTATCATAGAAAAATACAACGGATCTGTTTTACCTGCTTTTTAATTTTGTCCCTTACCTAGGGACTTTTTTCTTAAATACAAAGGAGTTTTTATGAATTTATTTAAAATTATTATACTCGCTTGCACTCTAAATTTATCTAGCCTATTTGCACAAAACATTACTATAGGAGCCACTCCAAATCCTTTTGGTAGCTTACTAGAACTAATGAAAGATGATTTTAAAAACAAAGGGTATGAGCTTAAAATAGTAGAATTTTCAGACTATATTTTGCCCAATCGTGCATTAGAGGAAAAAGAACTTGATGCAAATTTATATCAACACAAACCTTTTTTAGAAGAATACAACCTAAAAAAAGGTTCAAATTTAATTGCAACAACGCCTGTACTTATAGCTCCAGTAGGAGTTTATAGTAAAAAAATCAAAAATTTAGAAAATCTTAAAGAAGGTGCTAGAGTTGCTATACCTAATGATGCGACCAATGAAAGCAGAGCTTTAGAGCTTTTAGAGAAAGCAAAATTAATAGAGCTTAACAAAAATACTCTAAAAACCCCATTGGACATAAACAAAAATCCAAAAAAACTTAAATTTATAGAGCTTAAAGCCGCACAACTTCCAAGGGCTTTGGATGATGTTGATATTGCTATAATTAATTCTAATTTCGCACTTGGAGCTGGTCTGAATCCAAGTAAAGATACTATTTTTAGGGAAGATAAAAATAGCCCTTATGTAAATTATGTTGTGGTACGCTCAGAAGATAAAAATAGCGAAAAAACCAAAGTAATTGATGAAATTTTAAGAAGCGATAAATTTAAAGCCATCATTAATGAACATTATAAAGATATATTAATCCCAGCTTTTTAGGAGTATAGCATGAATATTAAAAAAATATTTTTAAGTGTTTTATTTACAATTAGCCTTAGTTTTGGGGCAGATAAAACCATAATCATAGGTGCAACACCAACGCCTTATGCTGAAATTTTAAATTTCTCTAAACCCTTATTTCAAGAAAAAGGTTGGAGGTTGATAGTTAAGGAATTTAATGACTATAATATACCTAATATCGCTTTAAATGAGAAAGATTTAGATGCAAATTTATATCAGCATAAACCTTTTTTAGATGATTTTAATACCCACAAAGGAACAAATTTAAGTTCTTTAGGTGCTATTGTTTTAGTTCCTATGGCTATATATTCTAACTCCATAAAAGATATAAAAGACATTCCTAATGGTGCTAAAATCGCTATACCTAATGATGCTACCAATGAAAGCAGAGCCCTTGATTTACTAGCTAAAGCAAATTTAATAGAATTTAAAAGTCAAAGCACCCTTAAAACCCCTATTGACATAAGTAAAAATCCAAAAAAACTTAAATTTATAGAGCTTAAAGCCGCACAACTTCCAAGAGCCCTAAATGATACTGATTTGGCTATTATTACCACAAACTATGCTCTTGGAGCAGGCTTAAACCCTTTAAAAGATGGTATTTTTATGGAAGATAAAGATAGTTTATATGCTATTGTTTTAGCTACAAGAAAAGGTGAAGAAACAAGTCAAAAAAGTCTTGTTATTAAAGAAATTTTAATAAGCGATAAAATTAAAAATTTTATCATAGAAAAATACAAAGGCTCTGTTATCCCTACTTTTTAACTCTATACAAAGCCTTCTAAAGGCTTTGTTAAACTTATAAAAGCTAAAATACTATTTATTGCATTATAATTCTTAGGATAAAAATGAAAATTATTTTTTTAACTTTTTTTATTGTGATAAATTATATCCAAGCAGCTAGTTTAGAAGAAATCAAAACAGCACTAGCTAAAGAATTTAGAAATAATTTTCCTAAAATTATAATTTCTCAAATTGATTTAAAAATAACATCATTGCCTAAAGATTTTGATCAATATGAATTTCTAAGAATCGCTAATGGGCGTTTTAATCAAGCACAAGGCTTTTTAAGGGCTGAATTTAAAACTCCGCAAAATATACAAAAAAATGTATTTTTTAGATATTTCATTCAAGCAAATTTAGAAGTTTTAAAAAGCGAACGCGCTATAAAAAGAGGAGATAAACTTGGAGCTTTTGACTATAAAAGCGTATTGATTGATTTTGATAAAGTTCCTTTAAATGCCTTAACCTTAGATGATGTAGATAATCTTGTAGCTAAAAGCAATATTAACAAAAACGCCATTTTAAGAGCAAATATGTTTAAAACCACAGCTTTAATACGCCGAAATGATCCTATAATCGGGATTTTAAGCGAAGCAAATGTTGATGTTTTAATCGAACTTGTGGCTTTGCAAAGTGCAAATATGGGCGAAAGGATTCGTGCAAAAAACAAAGAAGGTAAAGTTATGCAAGGCATCGTAGTGGGTAAAAATAGGATGATTATACAATGAAGGTTTTATTAGGAATTTCTGGTTCAAGCAGTGTCAATTTAGGCTTAAAATTATTAAAAAATCTAGAAAACCAATGCGAACTTTATTGCATTTTAACCCAAGGTGCAAAACTTAGCTTCAAAACTGAAAATCAAGCAAATTTAGAAGAAATTTGTCAAGAAAATTTTAAATACACTTATTTTTTAGATGATAAAAATTTAAGTCTAAGTGTAGCAAGTGGATCTTTTGGAATAGAAAAAACCATCATTGCTCCTTGTTCAATTTCAAGTTTAGCAAAAATTCACGCTGGTTTTGCAGACACTCTTTTAATGCGTGCTGCAGCAGTGGCCTTAAAAGAAAGAAAAAAACTTATCTTAGGCGTACGCGAAATGCCTTTTTCTACTTTAAATTTAGAACATATGTTAAAACTTAGCCAAATGGGAGTTATTATCGCCCCTCCTATTATCGCAAGCTATTCTAAAGCAAACAATCTAGAGCAAATGGAAAATTTTATCGCAGGTAAATGGTTAGATCTTTTAGAAATAAAACACAATTTATATGAAAAATGGCAAAATTTTTAGTTTAAATTTGTTATATTTTTAAAAAAAATTGGAGCAAAAATGACTTGTTTATATCCTGGGACTTTTGATCCTATTACCAACGGGCATTTAGATGTTATAAAACGGGCTTTAAAAATTTTTGATGAAGTCATCGTTGCCATAGCAAAAAGTGAACATAAAAAACCTTGCTATGATTTAGAAAAACGCAAAGAACTAGCCCTGCTCGCAACACAAAATTTAAAAAATGTTAAAATCATTGCTTTTGATAATTTACTTGTAGATTTAGCCAAAGAATTAAAAGTTAATACTATAATCCGTGGACTTAGAGCAGTGAGTGATTTTGAATACGAATTGCAAATTGGCTATGCAAATCACGCACTTTGGGAAGATATGGAAACCATTTATCTTATGCCAAGTCTAAAACATGCTTTTATTTCAAGTTCTATTGTGCGTTCTATAGTAGCACATGGGGGTGATGTAAGTTCTCTTGTTCCAAAAGAAATTCTACCTTTTTTAAAGGATCAATCTTGTATGTAGTTTTTGAAGGTATTGACTGCGTAGGAAAAAGTACGCAAATTTCACTTTTAAAAGAAATTTACAAAGATGCCATTTTCACACTCGAACCTGGCGGAACAGAACTTGGAAAACATTTAAGAGAAATTTTACTTAATAAAACTCATCCTATTAACAAAAGAGCTGAACTCTTGCTTTTTTTAGCTGATCGTGCTCAACATTTTGAAGAAATCTTAAAAACCAATCAAAACAAACTCATTATTAGCGATAGAAGTTTTATTTCAGGCATGGCTTATGCCAAAGATTTTGAAAACGATTTGCTTTTTGCTTTAAATAGTTTTGCTTTAGAAAATTTTTTTCCACAAAAAATTATCTTTTTAAAAGGAGATGCAAACCTTATCCAAGAACGCCTCAGTCAAAAAGAACTAGATAGTATAGAAAAACGTGGCATTGAGTATTTTTTAAGTGTACAGGACAAACTCGAAAAAGTGCTTCATTTTTTAAAAGAAAAAATTTCTGTAGAAATTTTAACACTTGACGCAAAAGAAAGTAAAGAAAAATTACACCAACAAATAAAGGAATTTTTACAATGATTAACGCTTTAAAAGGAATGAAAGATTTATTAGATAAAGATGCATATTATTATGAAAAAGTGATTAAAACCTGCGAAGAAGTAGCTAAAAACTATGGCTTTACTTTTATCAATACACCGCATTTAGAACTTTGCACCCTTTTTAAAAGAAGCGTAGGAGAAAGTTCTGATATAGTAGGTAAAGAAATGTATGAATTTATCGATAAAGGCGAAAATCATGTTTGCATGCGTCCTGAAGGAACTGCTGGGGTGGTGCGTGCCTATATAGAAAAAAAACTCGATAAAAACACTAGTGTGAAAAGATGGTTTTATCATGGTTCTATGTTTCGTTATGAAAGACCTCAAAAGGGTCGCTTAAGAGAATTTCATCAATTTGGAGTTGAAAGCCTTGGCATACCTAATGTTTATGAAGATGCAAGCATTATTTTAATGCTAGTAGAAATTTTCTCACGCCTTGGTATTGATTTTAAACTTCAACTTAATTCTTTAGGCTGCTTACAATGCTTGCCAAAATACCGCGATAGGCTCGTTGAATTCTTAGATTCCAAAGAAGGTTTTTGTGAAGATTGTTTGCGTAGAAAAAATTTAAATCCTATTCGTGTCTTAGATTGTAAAAATGAGCATTGTCAAAATTTGCTTGAAAATGCTCCGCTTTTGATCAATAATTTATGCACCTCTTGCCAAAAAGACTTTGAAACACTGCAACAAATTTTAAAGGATAATGGAGTTAAATTTGAGTTAGATTCAAAACTTGTGAGGGGTTTGGATTATTATTCTAAAACGGCTTTTGAATTTATAAGCGATGAAATAGGAGCAAAGGCTGCTATCGCAGGTGGAGGACGCTACGATAGACTTATAGAGTATTTAGGTGGAAAAAGTGGCTATGGTATAGGTTTTGCCATGGGTATAGAAAGAATTATAACTATTTTAGAACAAAAAGAAGAAAAGATTCAAAGAGAAGGAATTTATCTTTGTGCTATGGATGAAATTTATATCCAAAAACTTTTGCATATCGCTACAAATTTAAGAAAAGAATATAAAGTACTTTTAAGCTATGAAGCAAGAAAACTAGCCAAACATCTTGAAAACGCGGATAAAAATAATACTGAAATTTTTCTTTGCATGGGAGAAAATGAAGCACAAAATGAAAGTTTGTTTTATAAAAATTTAGCAAAAAAAGAAGAAAAAATGATTAAAATTTCAGACTTAAAGAAGGTTTTATGATGGATTATGGTATTGATATTTGGGGAAATGAAAATTTCATTATCAAAAATGGTAAAGTTTGTATCAATTACGAGAAAAAACCTGCTATTATTGATATAGTTAAAGAATTAAGAGATGATGGATACAAGGGGCCTTTACTTTTAAGATTTCCTCATCTTATCCAAAAACAAATTGAAAATATTTACGGAAATTTCAATAAAGCAAGAAAGGAATTTGGCTATAAAGGAGGATTTAACGCTGTTTATCCTTTAAAGGTCAATCAATACCCTGGTTTTGTAAAAAATCTTGTAAAACTTGGAAAAGACTATAACTATGGACTTGAAGCAGGTTCTAAGGCAGAGCTTTTACTCGCTATGGCTTATAATAACGAAGGCGCACCTATTACCGTAAATGGCTTTAAAGATAGAGAACTTATCAACATAGGCTTTATCGCAGCTGAAATGGGACATAATATCACTTTAACCATAGAAGGACTTAATGAACTTGAAGCTATCATAGACATAGCTAAAGAACGCTTTAAACCTAAACCAAATATAGGCTTACGTGTACGTTTGCATTCTGCTGGAGTTGGAATTTGGGCAAAAAGCGGTGGGATTAATTCTAAATTTGGACTTACATCCACTGAACTCATAGAAGCGGTAAATTTACTCAAAGAAAACAAACTTTTAGAACAATTTACCATGATTCACTTTCATCTAGGCTCACAAATTACCGAAATTCACCCCTTGAAAAAAGCCTTAAATGAAGCAGGAAATATCTATACAGAACTTAGAAAAATGGGAGCTAAAAATCTAAAAGCTATCAATCTTGGTGGCGGTTTAGCTGTGGAATACTCACAATTTAAAAATGAAAAAAGTAGAAATTACACCCTAAGAGAATACGCTAACGATGTAGTTTTTATCCTAAAAAACATAGCCGAACAAAAAAAAGATTTAGAGCCTGATATTTTCATAGAAAGTGGACGTTTTGTAGCAGCCAATCACGCTGTTTTAATCGCTCCTGTATTAGAACTTTTTTCTCAAGAATACGCAGAAAACAAACTCATACTTAAAAAACAAAATCCAAAACTTATCGATGAGCTTTATGATCTTTATAAAAGTATAAAACCTTCCAATGCTTTAGAATACTTGCACGATAGCATAGATCATTTAGAGAGTATTTTAACTCTTTTTGATTTGGGCTATGTGGATTTACAAGATCGTTCCAATGCTGAAATTTTAACTCATTTGATTACAAAAAAAGCCATCTTGCTTTTAGGCGATAAGCAAAATCCTGCGGATTTACTTGCCATACAAGATGAAGTGCAAGAAAGGTATTTGGTAAATTTTTCACTCTTTCAAAGCATACCCGATTTTTGGGGTTTAGAACAGAATTTCCCCATCATGCCACTTGATCGCTTAGATGAAGAACCGACACGAAGTGCAAGTATTTGGGATATAACCTGCGATAGCGATGGAGAAATTTCATACTCTAAAGATAAACCTTTATTTTTGCACGATGTAGATGTAGAAAAAGAAAATTATTTTCTAGGGTTTTTTCTTGTAGGTGCCTATCAAGAAGTACTTGGAATGAAACACAATCTTTTTACTCATCCTACTGAAGCTATTATAAGCATCAATGAAAAAGGCTATGAAGTCGAGGGGATTATAGAAGCGCAATCCATACTTGATACCTTAGAAGATTTAGACTATGATATACACGCTATCATGGATATACTTAATGAACGCATAAGTAATTCTAAGCTTGTAAATGATAAGCAAAAAAAGCATATTTTAGGCGAACTTTATCTTTTCTTAAATGATAATGGTTATTTAAAAAGCATAGGAGTTTAGATGAATTTTTGGGGTATTATAAAAGAAGATTTTTCTCAGCCAAAGGCACAAGATCCAGCTTTTAATTCTTGTATAGAACTTTTTTTTAATTACCCTGGAGTATGGGCTGTAGTAAATTACCGCTTTGCACATTTTTTTTACATAAGAAATTTTAAACGCATTGCTAGAATGATTAGCGGAATTTCACAATTCTTAACTGGGGTAGATTTGCACCCTGGAGCAGAACTTGGAAGGCGTATTTTTATAGATCATGCCAATGGAGTGGTTATAGGTCAAACAGCAATTATAGAAGATGATGTTTTAATTTATCAAGGCGTTACTTTAGGTGGAACAAGCCTTGAAAAAGGTACTAAACGCCATCCAACCATAAAAAAAGGAGTGATCATAGGCTCAGGCGCAAAAGTACTTGGCAATATCACCATAGGAGAAAATGCCAAAATAGGCTCAAATGCTGTAGTGGTTAAAGATGTAGGTGCAAATTTAACTGCTGTTGGAATTCCTGCTTATATTGTCGAAGAGCGTAAAAATAAAAACATTAGAGCCATAGATGCAAATTGCGATGACAAACTAGAAAAGTTAGAAAAGAAAATTTTAGAACTTGAAAATCTTATATTAAAACAACCTGAATCACAAAAATAATAATTTTTTATAATACATAAAATTATATGTATTATTATGCGTATTAATTTTTCCTAAAAATTAATACAAATTTTCACATTTATTGAAATTTATAACTCATTTTTAAATTAAATTTATTGTAAAAATGCAATTTTCTGCTAAAATTAAACAAAAATTATTAAGGATTGAAAAATGCTTACAAAAAGATCTCAAGTTTTAGAAGAATCTATCACTTTAGCTATCACTGCACTTGCCAATGAACTTAAAGCCAAAGGCGAGGATATCATTAGTTTTTCAGCGGGTGAACCTGATTTTGACACACCACAAACTATCAAAAATGCTGCTATAAGTGCTATTGAAAAAGGATGTGGAAAATACACTGCTGTTGCAGGAATTCCTGAAGTATTAAAAGCTATTCAAACCAAATTTAAAAAAGATAATAATCTTGATTATGAAACAAATGAAATCATCAGCAATGTAGGCGCAAAACACTCTCTTTTTGAATGTATAGAATGCTTAGTAGAAAAAGATGATGAAGTGATTATCCCTAGTCCTTACTGGGTAAGCTATCCTGAAATGGTAAAATTTGCAGGTGGAAAACCTGTATTTATAGAAGGCTTAGAAGAAAATGGCTTTAAAATTACCGCTGAACAATTAAAAAAAGCTATCACAGCTAAAACCAAGGTTTTAATGTTAAATTCTCCTTCAAATCCTGTGGGATCGATTTATTCTAAAGAAGAATTAACTCAAATTGCTAAAGTTTTAGAAGGAACGCAAATCACTGTTTTAAGTGATGAAATGTATGAAAAACTTCGCTATGATGGTTTTGATTTTGTAGCTTTTGCAAGTGTAAGCAAAGATGCTTTAAAACGCACTGTAACTATTAACGGACTTAGCAAATGTGGAGCTATGCCAGGATGGCGTTTTGGCTATATGGCAAGCAAAAATAAAGCCCTAATTTCAGCCGTTAAAAGACTTCAAGGACAAAGCACTTCAAATATTTGCTCCATCACTCAACATGCAGCCATTCCTGCTTTAAATGGAGAATGTGATAAAGATATAGAAAAAATGCGTCAAGCCTTTGAAAAACGCCGTAACTTAGCCTTAGACATACTTAAACAAATCCCAAATATCAGTGTTTATAAACCAGAAGGTGCTTTTTATCTTTTTGTAAATATACAAAAAATAGAAAAAGATTCTATGAAGTTTTGCCAAAAATTGCTTGAACAAGAAAAAGTTGCCGTTGTTCCAGGTATAGGTTTTGGAATGGATGGATATTTTAGGCTTTCTTATGCCACAAGCGATGAGCTTATCAAAAAAGGTTTAGAAAGAATAGCAAATTTCATTGCTTCTTATTAAGCCCTAAAGCCTTAAAATTACTTTAAGGCTTTTTAAACACAGCATTTACCCTTTGAACACTATCTGATTTATTTAAACTCAATCTTATTATAGAATTTTCCAATCCACCTAAAGAATGCGCTACATTTGCCTCTAGGCCTATCATATCTAAAACATTTAATTCAAATTTTTCCTTTTCCACTTCAAACCAAATTTTACCGCTTAAAACTTGAACATGTATAGCAAAAGGAGCTTTATGCTCTTTCATCACGCTATCTTTAGCTAATAAAATTTGAATTTCTTTACCTTTTTCATTATCAATTAAAACATTGATTTTCACTTCTTTTGGGCTAAATTCCGCTCCATTCCATTGAATGATTTTCACAAAATCTCCTTTTTTAGTTTTATAAAACTATAGCAAAAGCCAAAATATAAATTATAAACTTGTGTTAATTTATTCTTCTTTCCACCAAAAATCCTGTTTAAATTTAACTCCTACTTCATAAGCCTCGCCCATTTTTGGTGTGATAAGGGGTAAATCTAAATTTTCATAAAGAAATTTTACCACCTCATTCCATGCATGAGTTCCTGCTAAAAATCTCCCCCAATGTATAGGCATGACAGCTTTTGCATTAAGATCTTTTGCTTCTTTTAAAATTTGCTCAGGAAAAGAGTGTGAATATGGCCAGGCGATATTAAATTGTCCGCTTTCAAGACAAGCTAAGTCAAAATCTCCAAAATACTCACCTATTTTTTTAAAATGTGTAAAATACCCTCCATCTGCGCTAAAAAACACTCTCTTATCTACACTTAAAAATTCCATCACAAAAGAAGCCCAAAGGGTTTTGTTTTTACCATCTCCCCTGCTTGAACTGTGTTGTGCAGGTGTTGCAATGATTTTTAAATCACCAAATTCTATGCCGCTCCACCAATCAAGCTCTATGATTTTTTTCTCACTCACCCCATAGCTTTTTAGATAATTTCCCACTTTTAAAGGTGTGATAAAAAATCGTGCTTTTTCTTTTAAAGCTTTGACACTCTTAGCATCTAAATGATCAAAATGTGAATGCGTGATAATCACAGCAAAAATTTCATTAAAATCATTTACATTATAAACAGGAGCATTTTTAAAAGCCTTGTTAATAAAAGAAATAGGCGAAGCATGAGTGTTAAAAACAGGATCGATCAAAATTTTATATTCTTTAAAACTTATAAAAAGCGAAGAATGTCCAAGCCAAGTAATATGCGGAGTGCTAAAACCACTCAAATCAGGCTTGAAAAAAGGTAACTTAAAAGAAGGGATGGCATTTTTTGGATAAAGATAATAATACCTCAAAATTTCTTTAAAAGACACTTTAGGAGTTATAAGACTGTGCTCATTTTCATTAAGAAAAATTTCATATTTTTTACCCTGCACTTTTTTAGCTTTTGATCGTTGTGTATTGGAAATATCAAAGGTTTTAAATGATAAATTCAAATTTTTCCTTTTATGTTTATTAAGATTATATCTAAAAAGTTTTTAGATTAATTTTATTTTATTGCTAATTTTTTAGTTTGCTTACACTAAAATGAATTGTCTGATTTAAATTAGAACTTCAAAAAGAATTGGTTAAAAAATCAATGAAAAATTAGGTAGCAAGCTAATAAAAGAATTATACTTTACAGATTTTGTCATTTATTTAAAATTTTAAAAAATTTTCAAGCCTTTTAAAAAGGCTTGAATAGAGATTTTAAGATTACTCAACTTCAGCGTCGATTACATCGTCATCTTTTTTCTTTTTATCATTTGCTGTGTTTGGCTCATCTTTTTTATACATATTTTCAGCTAGTTTGTGAGAAACTTCACTTAAAGCTTTCATTTTGCTTTCAATCTCTTCTTTGCTTGCATTTTGATTTTTCAAAGTCTCACGCAAATCATCAAGAGCTTTTTGAATATTTTCTTTATCAGCAGCGGCAACTTTTTCACCCAACTCACTTAAAGATTTTTCTACTTGATGCGCCAAGCTATCAGCTGCATTTCTAGCATCTACAGCTTCTTTGCGTTTTTTGTCTTCTTCTTTGTGAAGTTCAGCATCTTTTACCATGTTATTAATCTCTTCCTCGCTAAGTCCGCTTGAACCTGTGATTTTGATCTCTTGAGCCTTACCTGTTGCTTTATCTTTTGCACTAACAGTTAAAATACCATTTGCATCGATATCAAAAGTAACTTCGATTTGTGGCATACCGCGTGGTGCTGGTGGAATTCCTTCAAGATTAAAATTTCCTAAAGATTTATTATCACGACTAAATTCTCTTTCCCCTTGTAAAACATTGATAGTTACAGCACTTTGATTATCTTCAGCGGTTGAGAAAACTTGCTCTTTTTTAGTTGGAATAGTTGTACCTTTTTCGATAATCTTAGTCATTACCCCGCCTAGAGTTTCTATACCCAAAGAGAGCGGTGTAACATCAAGTAAAAGCACATCTTTTACATCACCTTTTATAACCGCACCTTGAATCGCCGCACCGATAGCCACAACTTCATCAGGATTTACAGACTTATTAAGATCTTTATTAAAGGCTTTTTTCACTTCTTCTTGCACTAAAGGAACACGAGTAGAGCCCCCTACCATAACAATTTCTTTAATCTCATCTTTTTTAAGCCCTGCATCGCTTACTACTTCATTGATTTTAGTGATGGTTTCAGCCACTAAAGAATCAATCATACCTTCAAATTTAGCTCTAGTAAGTTTTTTAACCAAGTGTTTTGGGCCACTCGCATCAGCTGTGATAAATGGTAAATTAATTTCAGTTTCATTAGCTGAGCTTAATTCTTTTTTAGCATTTTCTGCTGCTTCTTTCAAGCGTTGCAAAGCCATAACATCATTTTTAAGATCTATGCCTGTTTCATCTTTAAATTCACTTGCTAGAAAATCGATAAGTTTATTATCAAAATCATCACCACCTAAGAAAGCGTTACCACCTGTTGCTAAAACTTCTACTACATTATCGCCAGTTTCAAGCACAGTAACGTCAAAAGTTCCCCCACCTAGATCATAAACCACAATTTTTTCACTATCTTTTTTATCAAGTCCGTAAGCTAGAGCTGCTGAAGTAGGCTCATTGATAATTCTTAATACATTAAGTCCTGCGATAGTTCCTGCTTCTTTTGTTGCTTTTCTTTGTGCATCGTTAAAATACGCAGGCACAGTAATAACCGCATCTACAACACTCTCGCCCAAAAAAGCTTCAGCATCTTCTTTTAGTTTCATTAAAACTTTCGCTGAAATTTCTTGCGGAGTATAAATTTTACCTGCGATTTCTATTGCGCACGCACCATTTCTTTCGGTGATGTGGTAAGGAAGTCTATTTTTAGCTTCTTTAGCCGCATCTTCATTGATCATTAAACCCATAATTCTTTTGATAGAATAAATGGTTTTTTCAGGGTTGGTTACCGCTTGGCGTTTTGCACTATCGCCTACTAAAACTTCGCCTTTATCTGTAAAAGCTACCACTGAAGGAGTTGTGTTTTTTCCTTCTTTGTTTGGGATTACTTTGCTCTCGCCGCGTTCATACACAGCAACACAAGAATTGGTTGTTCCTAAATCTATACCTATAACTTTACTCATTTTTTATCCTTTTATTAAAATTTATTTTGCTACACTAACTTTGGTTGGGCGGATCACGCGATCGGCTATTTTATAACCTTTTTGAAGCACTTGAACCACTTCACCACTTTGATGGTTTTCACTATCTACATGAAACATTGCTTCGTGTAAATTAGGATCAAACTCTTTTTCATTTTTGATAAGAGCCACCCCATGTTTTTCAAGTTTCTTAAGAAATAAATCTAAAGTATTTTGCACTCCTTCTTTGATTTTTAAGCTAATTTCATCTTGGCATTCGACATTAACAGCAGCTTCTAAAGCATCTAAAACATCGAGCAAATCCTTAGCAAAGCTTTCATTTGCATAAGCCATAGCGCTTAACTTTTCTTTTTCCATTCTTTTTTTAATATTTTCAAATTCAGCGTTTGCACGCATATATTTATCTTTTAATTCCTCTAATTCTTTTTGTAATTCATTTGTTTCGTTTTTTTCATTATCTTGCAAATCATCCTGCAAATTTTCAGAATTTTGTGCATTTTCATTTTCAATTTCTTGCTTTTGTTCGCTCATGCCGCCTCCTTTATGTATTGTAATATCTTTTTATAATCCGTATAAACACTACCTGCTAAGATAATATTTACATCTTCGCCCAAAAACTGCGCATCTACCTTAAGCCCCATAAAACCTTCTTTAAATAAAGGTTCAAATTCAAGACTTTCTTTAAAATGACGGTGAATTTGACAATCTAAGAGCTTAACAAATTCATCATTTTGATAAATTTGATAAGCTCTTTCTTCATTGCTTCTATAGCAAATCAAATTTTGTCTTAAGCTAGCTATTTTTTCTACAAGATCTATAAAATGAACTCTCAAAGCTATTTTTTCTATACTAGAAAGATCAAGCCCTATAAGACTTTGTAAAAAATTCCACGCTTCTTTTTCGTATTTTAAAACCAGCTCTTCATCTTCAAAATCAAGCACTATAAATTTAGTATTAAGATCTAGTACTTCTTTAAGTACTAAACTTCTACCTCCATAAACAAGACAATAAATTTCAAATTCTTTACTTAACTCTTTCAAAAAGCTTTCGTTTTTGATATGGATATTTTTATCTTGTTCTTTTTCCCAAAAACTTTGCCAATAATTTTGCATCGTTAAAATAGTAGGAATTCTACCACTACTTATATGAAGCTGAGTGATCAAACCCTCATCGCTAAGTCTTTTAAGATAAACGCGTATAGTCGAAGCAGGTATACAAAGGTTTGAATTTAATTCATTAGAACCAATAGGCGCATTATCCAAAAGATAAGTTTGGATAATAGACTCTAAAATCAAATCCTTTTTATCTCGACTTTTCATCATGTTTTCCTTTATATCTAGCACTCTATTTTTTGATTGCTAGATATATTATACAACATTGAGTGTTATTTTGTCAAGTATAAATATAAAAAAATATACTTAATTTTATTTAGTCTATATAACTAAAGTTTTATTAGTTACTTTTTTATAAGGATAGGATATATTTCAAGATTGGTAAACAGGGTGATAATTAGATAAGAAATTTTAAATAGATTCGATAATTTAACTTTTTTAAAAGCACAAGATGCTATAAACAAAAAACCAAAGAAGCCTTTACAAGCTCTTTGGCTTTTCTATCAAAGCTTAAAAACTACCATTAATGGAAATATATATTCTTCTTCCTTCTTCTATGCGATTGTAAGTATTGACCCAAGTAGTAGTACCGCTATTTTGATAAGATTCCCAACCATCTGTAAAACTTTTGTTAAAAAGATTATAAATAGCTGCGTTGATATTCCATTGCTTATTGATATCATAACGCACACCCATAGAAGCTAAAAAGATATCCTTATAATATTCCCTATTTATATTAGTATCACCCATATAGCGATCTATTTGCCATTCGCCTTTTATCCAAGGGGTAATTTTATTATAGAAGCTGTATTCAGTTTTCAACATAATATTATGTTTTAAACTATCCTGCTCAGGTTTACCTATCACACTTTTATCTTGTGCTTCTTTAACCTCACTATCAAGATAAGTATAAGCAAAATTTACATTTAAATTATCAAGAAGGCTTATCCCTGCTCCAAGCTCTACACCTTTGTACTCAACCTTACCATGATTGATCGCTCTAAAACATCTATCAGCATTACAAGTACCAATTCCTGGAATCATATTATTTTTGTCATATCTTTGGGTTGAAATTTTATCTTTAAAATTTGTTAAAAAACCTGTCGCAGAAACATAAAACAAATCATTATTGTAAATAGCTGCTATTTCATAATTTAAAGATGTCTCTTCTTTTAAATCAGGATTTCCATATATAGGAAATCTACCTTGACCACTATAATTATAAGCTCCATTTATCAAACGATTTGCATAAGGAGTCCTAAAACCCGTAGATACACCGCCTTTTAAAGTAAGTTCATCAGTAGGATTATAAACTAGATAAGCTCTTGGCGAAACATTGTTTCCAAAAATTTCATGATGATTGTATCTTGCTCCAAAAGTCAATCTTAAGTTATCTTTTATACTATACTCATCCTCTGCAAATATTGCCAATAAATACTGATCAAAATTGGTCGGATTAGCTATTTTATCTTGCATTTTTTCAAGCCTATATTCACCACCTGCGCTTAAAATATGATTCTGTCCTAAAGAAATGACAGACTTAGTATCTAAGATAATATCTTCTGCGACTATATCTCTATTTTCTCCCAAAAATGGCTGCGTTGCTTGTCCTACAACTTCGCGACCATTATTGCTTACTCTATTGTATTGCAAAGTCGAGGTAATAGAAAAATTTTCATAAATACCCTCATGACTTAAGTAAGTCACAAATTTATCAACTTCCATAATATCCGCATAGCCGCCCGTTAAACTATCTGGTGTTCTACCTGGACTTGTAATAGTTCCTAATTGACCTTGTTTATTGTCGTAATGATTTCTTGAAAAATCTATATCAAATATAAAAGTATTATAATCATTAGCTAAATAACTAATTCTTGTTCCTATGTTAAAATTATTTGCCTTTGTAGGACTTTGAGCTTGATCCCCTTGAACTCTTTGCCCGCTTCCATTTGTAAATTCAACATTAGATTGCTGTCTATAAAATTCTCTAAAACGAAGCGTTAGACCTAATTTATCATTCATCAAAGGACCACTAGAATAAATACTTGTTCCATAAGTATTGCCCCAATCTTTATTTTCATTTAAAAGAGCGTCCAAGCTTACAGAAGTTTCCCATTTATCACTTACTTTTTTGGTAATGATATTTACCACCCCGCCTAAAGCTTCGGAGCCATATAAAGTACTCATAGGACCTTTTATAACTTCTATTCTTTCTATGCTAGAAATTGGAGGCAATAAAGAATTTGAAATTTCATTAAATCCATTAGGACCAACTTCCCCACCAATACCCTGACGGCGTCCATCAATCAAAACCAAAGTATATCCCGTAATACCTCTCATAGTAATATTATAAGAACCTGTTTTTCCCTTGCTAGCATATAAATCAACGCCTGGGATATCTGCGATAGCCTCTGCAACATCTCTATAAGGCTTACTTTGTAATTCTTTTTTACTGATAACATTGATAGTAGCAGGAGCTTCTTTAATATCTTGAGTAAAGCCAGAAGCACTAACGATTGAGCTATCTAGTTCTACATTTTGCGATATGGCATTGGAGCTTAAGAGACCAATGGCGCAAACTGATAGACATATTTTTTTCATTTTTCTCCTTTTGTTAAATATTGATTTAGAAATCAAAATATTATGATAATAATTATTAATTTAAGATAAATTTTGTATCAATTGTGATAATTAGTATTAATTAAAAATTTATTTTTTCTTGCTATAATTCTTAAAAATATAAGTTTTTTTAGAGAAGTAAATAGCAAAAATTAAATATCTTTTAGATACAAGCTTGATTATTTGATTGTTATTTTTCTCTGTGAAATTTGTTTCAAAATTTATCTTTTTAAACAATTTATCATAGAATGTGTTTAAGAAATAAAGATATTTAAATCAAAAAATAAAATCATAACGGAGTAAAAGATGAAAACATTTATAAGCAATCATAAAAACCAATCTTCTTTTATCACTTTATTTGTTTTTACACCTTTATTTTTTGTTTTTCTTTATTCTAAAGATTTTTTACACATACAATCCAATGAAACTATTAAAGAAAATAAATTTAATATGGCAATCAAACATTTTGTACAAAATTCCTCCGATATGAAACCGACACAACCTACACAAACTATACAAGAGCCTTCGAATGTGCAACCCAAAGAACCTGTGCAAGAAATAAAAAAAATAAAACCGAGAAAAGAAAAACCTATCGCTAAACCTAAAAAAATAATCCCTCCAGCAAATGCAAAGGCAATAAGTCAACCCAAAAAAGATACAAACATGCAGCAACAAACTCCACAAGCCAGCTCTTACCAAAGCGTATCTTTAACTAGTAATAGTGAGCTTTTAAAAGAAATAAAATCAGCAATCGATGAAGCCCTAATCTACCCTAGACAAGCTAGAAAAATGCGTATGAGTGGGGAGGTTCTTGTAGAATTTACCTGGACAAAAGAAAAGAAATTAGAAAATTTAAAAATACTTAAGCCTTCAAAATATGATTTTCTAAATAAAAGTGCTTTAGAAACTATACGCATAGCTTCTAAAAAATTTCCACAATATGAAAAAACTTTTCATATAAAAATACCATTGGTATATAAATTAAGCTAAATCTTTCACAATATACTCTATTTTTAATACAAATCACTCCAGCTTTGCTAACGCTTAGAAGTAGAAGCTTCCTAGCTAAAGCTAACTAGTATTAGCTAATTCGAAAGGCTTTGAGTTTATAGTCCTCAAGGCTAATTCCTAACCCAAACGACTTTAATCCACGCTTTAAGATATTATTTGCAGCATTAATATCTCTATGTAAAGTATTGCCACATTTTTCACAAAGATACACTCTATCTTTAAACATAAGATTTTTTTTGATATTTCCACATACACTACAAGTTTTGCTTGTATATTGTGGATTGACTTTTATAAAGAATTTGCCATTATGCTTTGCTTTATACTCTAGATATTGAGAGAATTGATAGAATGAAGTATTAAGAATAGATTTATTTAAACCACTTTTAGCTTTTATATTCTTTAATTTAGCTCTTTTACACATATTCTTAATTTGCAAATCTTCAACTGCTAGCAAGTCAAATTCTTGTATGAGTTTTGAAGTTATCTTGTGATAACTATCCTTTTTGATATTTGAACTTTTTTCATAGATTTTATTTAATTTTAATTGTGTTTTTTTGAAATTATGGCTTAACTTTGTTTTCTCCTTTTTTGTTTTTAATATTCTCCTGCTTTGTTTTCTTTGCAATCTTTTAATATTCAGCTCTACTAAGTAGCTTTAAGTTAGTAGCTATTAACTCTCCACTGCTTAAGGTAATCTCATTGATATTTAAATCAATGTCAACTGCTTTTTTAATATCAAAATCTTTGCTAGATATTAAAGAAACATTTGATTCATCATAAATGATACTAAAAGCTAAATAGTATTTATTGTGATTTTTGATAATAGTGATTTGATTAAACTTATAAGTATTTGGTAAATCTCTGTGATAACGCATTTTAAAAAATGTATTCATAAGTCTAAATATCTTAAACTTAGTAGTATCACTATCTTTGATTTTGTAGGCTTGATTATTCCAATTAAAGCTTTGCTTTGCAAATTTAGAGTTTTTAAATTTGGGAAAGCCTTTTTTTTATCTCTAATTGCTTGCTCTAAGGCACGAGAAGATTAATCCTTGCTTGTTGGGTTACAACACTTTTATAGCTTAATTCTCTTGCTTTTATAAGGCTAGTTTTATTGATTATCTATCTTACTTGCCTTTAAATAACTCCTATCTTTTTTATCTAAATTCTTATTTTTATCCCACTGCTCTTGCTGTAAATTTAAACAAATATTATAGGCTTGATATAGATGAAACATTGATGATTAATAAGCTTTTGTTGTTCTTTGTTTAGGTAGAATTCTATATTTAAAACCTTTGGTTATTTGCATTGCTTTGTTCCATTAGGGCTTTTTTTCTTTTTGGTTATATATTTTTTCTTAGGGTAATTATCTTCTATGCCTTGATTTTCTGCATATTTTTTAAGAGTTTCTAGCATTATTCCGCATAGGTATTCTATAAAAATTACTGATTATGTCAAATACCTAACTAGAGCCGTACAACTAACACTGTAAGCAATTCATCTCCCACTTAAGAAGTGAGAGTTTTATTGAATAAAAAAAGATAAATTTAAAGCAAGTAATCTTTTTTTAGACAACACTAAACCCTTGCATGTATTTACAGCAATATTTATTTCATCATAAACAACCCCCAACCCATAAAACCTCAATAAACACTATAAAATAAACTTGAGTGATTAAAAATCCAACCCAATTATTGAATAAACCCAACCTACATAATAAAATATAAACTAGACATATAAAGAACAATTGACACATAAAAATAGATTGAATAAATAAACCTATACAAGTAAACATAAAAGAATAATTGAGATATAAAAACATATAAACTAAACAACTCAAACAACCATTAAATTAACCCAAGCTAATTAAACCTATAAACATAAAAAAATAATTAAATATAAAAACAACGATTGACATATAAAAACTAAGATTTTAAATCTATAAGAATAAGATAAAGAAGAATTAACAAGTCCGCAATGAGCTACTTTCCCCCTGCCAGTAAGGCGTAGTATCATCACCCACGATGTGCTTAGCTTCTTGGTTCGGGATGGAGCAAGGCGTTTCCACATCTGTATAATCACGGAC
>NZ_VOAR01000018.1:0-51295 GCF_008000495.1 Campylobacter sp. 2014D-0258 | reverse complement strand
GTGCCTTCATCTACGCTCCCTAGTTCTGCAATTGCACCACTGGTATACAATAAACTTTCCGTTAATGTTGTCTTTCCTGCGTCAACGTGAGCCAGAATGCCTAAGTTAATTATTTTCATGTGATTTTATTCCTATCAACACCCAAAAAAGGGCATAAAAATACCCAGTGATAAATACTCCTATCACTGGGTAAATAACTCCAATAGCCCCAAAACACTTATATGTTTTCGGGCATATAAAATTACATGATAAAAGTATTCTTAAACTGGGTACAAAAAACTAAGCCCCATATTAAAAGTGAAACGGGACTGCCACTTTTTGTTCCCACTATCAAATTGACAGTTTATTTAAGAATACCTTGCCGCATATTTATTAACTCCTTGTATAATACTGAATCTAATTATATTCCTTAACCCTTTATTTGTCAAGCTGACAAACTAAAGCAGAAAAAGCGGCAGGATTTCCCCCTGCCACTAATCATCTGTTTATGCAAAAATAATTTCCAAGTTTTACTTCTGTAAAAATAAAATGTTCTTCATCGTTTTCGCAATAAAAAACAATATTAGAATACTCATTGGCTTTAAGTAGTAAATCTAAAATTTTCAAGTCTTCCTTTGAAATTTGTATGTGTAAATCTGTAATTTTGTTTGTATTCATTTTAACTCCTTGTATTTTTTAAACAGCTTTCAGGCTTTTTTCAACAAAATTTATAACTTCTTTATTTGCAAATTCATTATATTTTGCTTTGATTTCCTTAATTGCAAATTTATTTTTTCTTTTGAAAATTTCCAATGTATAAACTCCTCCTTCGTAATTTAAACTATAAATGGCACTTAAGCCGTCTTCAATTTCTCTTCTTCTTGTATAAACGCAATTTTTTTGCTCCATTCCGTGCAAGTAAAGTTCTTTATGCGTTTCTATTAGTTTAAATTCTTCTGGAAGTTTTAAATTGATAAAATCTTCTTTAATTTTAAGTTTTTTATTTTTTGGAATTTGTTTTTTTTCTAATTCTATCGTTAAAACATTATGTTCGTTTGTTATTCTATTTATAGAATTAATGTTAAGGTTAATTAAATTATTTGTTTCATAGCTTAATTTAATATAATCATTTATTAGTATATAAATTTCAAGAAATTCATTTTGATAGCTTTCTTTCTGTGGTTTTAATTTGTGATACAATAAAAATGAGGCAATATTAATAATTTTGTATTTTTTTCTTTTGTATTTTATTTTAATAAAATGCTCGTTGGCAAAATTATTATTAATAAAATCAATATAATCATATATTAATTTGTTATTCTCCAAAACAAATTTATACAATTTATTCTGTTCGTTTTTTGCAATAAAATTTAAAGAAATTGCAAAAGATAAAGCCAAGTGGATATCAAATTTATTTAGATTGAAATTAATTTTAGTATTTAATGATTTTTCTATAACTTCTTGAACGCTATGACAATTGATTAAAACATTAAAATCTATTCTTAAAAGCTTATATATTTCAAAAGAATGATTTTCTTTGATATTTTTAAAATCTTTGGCAATATAAGGATTTATTTTTTCTAAATAGTTAAAATAATAATTTTTTAAAATATTATTTTCTAATAAAAAAACAAGATTAAAACCCTTGCTTTGAATTTTTCTATATTTAAAGGTAATTAAGCTATTATCTTTTTGTATGATGAAATGTTTTTTATTATAAATGTTACTAATATCAAAACTTTTTCTATCCAATGAATTTATTTTAAAACTAAAAACAAGTTCTGTAAATGAAATTTCTTTATTTTTAAAATTTAATGCGTAAAAAATATTTTGATTAAATTCAAATTCACTATAAGAAAAGTCAAAATTTATATCTTTGACTTTTTCTAGTATTTTTTGAGCGAATTCAAAAGTTTTTTTATGTGTCAAAAATATTCCATTAGCTATGCTATATTTTTTTATAATAAAAATATAATCTTTTGGAATGCTTTTAATAAAAAGCAAAAAATTTTCATCTTTTAACCATTCTTTTAAGGTTGTATTTTTAGTATTTTCAAAATCTAAAAACTCATAGCCATTAAGCAACAAGCATTGATTATATTTATTTTTTTCTTCCATAATTTACCTCCTCTCAAAAAATATTTTTACATAATCATAAAATTCTTTATATTTGAAAAATATTATTTATTAATATTAATTAAAATAAATTAATATTTATTAATATTATACATTTATTATTTTAGGTTTTCCATTATCGTCATAATACATAGCCTTGCAACCTTGTTTAAATTCACTACAACCCCAAAAGTTTCCATATTTCCCTTTTCGTTTGGTTAAAAATCCTTTATTGCATTGCGGACATTGAATTTTTGGTTTGTTTTCATTATCTAGTATTTTAAACTCTTGATTTTTATCAATTCTTTGAATTTCGCTAATTACTTCTTTTGTGATTTCTTCTAAGAATTGTTCTCTTCTTAATTCTGATATTTCTATCATTTTTTGTTGCTCAAACCACAATGCTGTCATGTCAGGAGTAATAAGTGATTTTGGAGAAAGTTTAATTAAATCTCTACCTTTTTTAGTGGATTTGATAATTTGTTTTTTATCTTTACTTACTTCTATATACTCTCTTTCAATTAATGTTTTTATATGATTAGATCTTGTTGCAGGTGTTCCTATGCCACCACTTTCACCCTTTTTGTCTTTATCTTTTTCCATTAGCAATTTTTTAATTCTTTCATCAGACACATATTTTGCGACACTATTTAAATCTTTAAGTAGCGTTGTCATAGTGTAGTAAGGGCGTGGCTTTGTTTGCTTTTTTTCAATTTGTATCAAAGAGCATTTTGCAATATCACCATTTTTTAAGATAGATAAATCGTTTATATCATTCTCATTATTTTCTTGTTCTTCTTCGCTATCTACATTTTGCCAAAGACTTCTAAAACCACTTTTTGTTGTCTTGTTTTGAGTAGCGGTAAAAATTCTTTGATTTACTTCTAAATTAATTGTATTAGTTTGATATTCTCTCGGATGAAAGAATTGGATAATAAATCTTTTAGCGATTAGATTGTAAACGACTAATTCATCTTGAGTTAATTGCGATGAAATTTTATTTTGGGTAGGGATTATTCCATAGTGTGCTGAAATGTTAGCATCGTTAAAAGCCTTGCTTTTTATTGTTAAATCACTGCTAGCAATGAGAGCTTGAATTTCATCATTAGAATTTAAATTTTCCTTTATAATATTTAAAATATTTGGTGCTTGTTCAAACATTGTTTCAGGTAAATATTGACAATCTGATCTATTATAAGTTATAGCCTTATGTTTTTCTCTTAAATTTTGAGTGATTTCTAATGTTTTATCAGGGCTAAAACCAAAAAGTTTTGCACATTCAGCTTGTAAAACAAGTAGGTTATAAGGTAGCGGTGGATATTCTTTTTTGTTTTCTATTTTTAAATTAATTTTTGCATTTTGGTTTTCACAAGATTCTTTGATCTCTTTAGCTAAATTTTCATCTAAAATTTTATCTTCTGTTTTCAATCTTGCTTTAATAGTATTATTGTTGATATTAAAATCACCTAGCAAGGAATAATAATCTATACTTTTAAAATTTTCAAATTCTTTATCTCTATTAACTATAAGAGACAAAATAGGTGTTTGAACTCTACCTACGCTTAAAACACCCTCATATCCATTTTTTCGTGCCATTATGGTGTAAGCCCTAGTAAGATTTATCCCAACTATCCAGTCTGCTTGACTTCTTGCAAAACCTCTTTCGCTCATTCCTTTAAAATCTGCATTTGGCTTAATTTTTGCTATTTCTTCTTTTACTGCTTTTGGTGTTAAATCATTAATTAAAACTCTAAATACAGGTTTAGAAGTTTTAGAATATTGCACAATTTCATCGACAAGAATTTGACCTTCATCGTCAGCATCACCACAATTTACAATAGAAGTAATCTTGTCGCTATGGATTAAATCGCAAATAATTTTTAATTGTTTTTTACTTTCTTTTTTGGGCAAATATTTAAATTCTTTAATGGGTAGTGGTAAGTCTTCAAGTTTCCACAACTTATATTTTTCATCATATTCTTCAGGTTTAGCAAGCTCTAAAATATGTCCAAAAGCCCAAGTAACAATATTATCACCTTTTTGTATATATCCTTCTCCGCTTTTATAATTGCCATCTAATCCTTCTGCAATTGCTCTACCAAGTTCAGGTTTTTCAGCTATAAATAATCTCATTTTTGCCTTTCAAAAATCTTATCTTATTGTTTGCTATATTATTAATAAATATTAGAAAATAATAGTTATTAATGTTATATATTATTAATTTAAATATACTATTTTTAAAGATATTGATATTTTTTTGCTATCGATTTTTCTATAGTTTGATTTTTTGTAAAACTACTCATCTTGTCAAAAAATAACTTTTAAATTTGTTATTTATAATTACTATTAATAAATAATAATAACTATAAATATGCACCTTTATGAGGTGCATATTTTTATCTTCCAAACTCTTGGTTTTGAGTTTTTTCAGGCTCTTTGATTTCTTGAGTTTGCTGTATTTGTTGTTCTTGTTTTTGTGCTTTCATTTCAGCTTCATTAACAACTTTAATTCCAGCATTTGAAATTACAGCTATAAACTCATTCCCTTTTTCTTTAAGTTCTTGTTTTAATTCTTCATTATAAAGCCTTACATTAGTTTCTAAATAGTGGCTTTTAGTTCCATCTTGATTTTGGTGTTCTACAATTCCAACTCCTTCAATTAATTCTTTTGCAGATTCTCGCTTCTGATTAATTGTGTAGTAAAAATAACCTTGCTCATTTATATTAGAGTTGATATAAATGAAATCATCTCTATTTTGTGAATTTGTAGGTTTTAAAACTATATTGTGAGTTTTTTCATCTCTATTAACAAAATAGTTTTTCCATACCTCATTAACTTTTGCAGAAAAAAGCACAGCTCCGTGTTCCATTGCAGCAACTTGTCCAGCTTCTTTAATAACATCGATGAGAGCAGTATCTACTTTTCTTTGTTGAATATCACCTTCCTTGCCTCTATAATTTAAAGCATTGTTTGTATCGATAACAATTTTATCATTAACTAATTTTCCAAATGCCATTTTTTGCTCCTTTTTTTAATAAATTTGTGATTTGTTTTTTGTTTTTTGCATTTTTTTGTATATAATTGTTCTGTTCATTCACCTCCTTGTAGTGTGATTTGAATACTATTTTTATTCTCATTGAAAATAGTTTTTTTGTTTTTTGCAAAGCTCAAGGTAAAGCTTCCTTTGCTATTTTCATCAATAGAGATAGTGGCTAAACCTTGAGTGATTGTGCTTACTCTTTCTTTTAAATTGTTATATTCTGAATATTTTATATAAGTAAGCAAAATTAAAATGCCAAGAGCCATACCTAACCCTATAGAAGTAAAACTAAAAAATATAAGATACCATTTTGTATTTTTTGTCATTTTTGTAAAAATTTCCGAAAATATATTCAATTTTTGTTTTCCATCTTCAACAAAATGATCAAGAAAAGTATTATAATTTTTTGCATTATGAGAAAGTTTATATTCTACTATTTCGCAAAATTTATTAATTTGCTCGTTATATTGTTTAAGTTTATCATCCAATGATATTTTTTGAATTTCATTAGCAAATTTAGCAAAATCTTCCATTGTTTTTTTAATAGAAATGGTTTTATTAATAATTTCTTTCTCTTCATCATTAGGAGGATTTTTAAAATAAGAAATAAGAGCTAAATAGGTATTATCTAGCTCTATAATATTGCTTTCTAAATCTTTAAAAATACCATCTTCTGTATTATTTTGTGCATTTTGCTTACCAACATTAATTTTAGCAATAATTATTTTTATAAGATTTTCAAATTTTTCCAATAATTCATTATAGTTTTGCATAGCTATATTTTTTGAATTATCTTCATTAACTATTTCAAAAAGATTATTTTCGTTAGAATTAATTTCTTCATTCATTGTTATTTCTCGTTTATCCAGCAATCTTTTTTAATAATTATTTTTTGATAATAAGCAATATCGATTCTATAATACTTGCCAAATCCTTCTTGTTTTCTTTTATTAGCAGGTAGTTTAATAAATTCTCCATAACTTATAGGAGTTAATTTTTCTCCTTGTTCTCTTTGCGATACAGGTAAAGCATTATAAATTTCTTGTGATACTTCTTTTAATTCATAACCTCTTTCCCAATCTTTTTGCTCATAAAATTTCTTATCGCAAGTATATTTTAAATGATAATCTGTGTATTTTGATGAAGCTAAAAGTTTGCAAGAGTTTGTAAGTTCAGGATTTATTCTAAATCCATAAGTTTTTATTTCTACGCATTCTCTTGATCCATTATGCCCACCACCAGTGCATATTTTTTCAACTTTTAAAGGTTGTTTTGATTTTTCAATTCTTTGATTTAATGCAGTTGTAGAGCATTCTCCATCTAAGTTAACTAAAATATCATTTTTATATTTATACATTTCTGGATCATTTGTTGTGTCAATAGGACACAAATTTAAAAATTCTTTCCTTGCTTGGATAGTTTTCCAAGGTTTTTTAAAGTGAATGCTAAAATATTTTGCTAAAGAAGATGCACATTCAGGTGGTTTAACTGGACTTGCTAAACAAAGAATTACTTCGCAAGAAGTTCTAGTATCACCAGATAGTAATTGCAAATCTAAAGCATTAACACTATTTATTACACCAAAAACACAAAATGGGAATAATATTTTTTTCATTTTTCTCTCCTTTAAAAATTTGTTTTATTAAAAAATAAAATATTAACTTTGTTAAAATCACGCTCAATAGGATTGACAGGCTGTAATTCTATAGGTGCTAAAACTTGATTTTTTTCAAAGTATTGCTTATATTGTTCAATTAAATCTTTTCTACCTACTAAAATGATTTTTGTAGAATTGTGTGCGAGTAAAAAAGTTTTAGTAATAAGATCATTTTTAATAAAATCATCATTTATAGTTTTTTTCTCAACCACGATATGATAAGTCCAATTAAATCCGCTCAAATAAGGATCTTTAGGAACAAAACTGTATTTATGCTCCAAAAGAGAATTATTAATAGATAATGCAGAGCCATCATCTAATCGTTTTGCTTTTGGTGCAGAACACCCAACCATTAATGAAGCGATTAAAGCTAAACTAAGCGACATTTTTTTCATTGTTTTCTCCTATAATTTGAATTTTAATTTTGCATTCTCCTTTCAAGATTGCATCTTCTAATTGTTTGCGTGAAGGGATTTTTTTTATTCCTGATAGGCTTTTTGAAACAGCTTTAAATTTATCCATGAAATATGAATCTGAATAGTAGAATGCTTTATTGCATAAAATAGGCTTACCACTATCAATAGTAATAAGTTCATTTTCAAAAGGCATTTCTCTAAGTTCTTGTGGCAACATTAAAGCCCTACTTGCTTCGCTAATACTATGTGATCCACCTCCATTATTGCCTGTATTAATACTTCTTGATTTTGTTTTAAAAGTAGTATTTCCTAAAATCCTAGAGATAGCTTCTGCGTCTTCTTGCTCTCTTGGTGCATAGAAAATCTGACAAGCATGATTTGTTAAGAGTGTTTTAGCTCCTTCTTTTCCATAGCCCAAAGGTGGTTGTGTTTCAAGTTGTGAATTTGATTGATAAATCATCAAAGATCTTAACCAATAACCAGCCATAAAACTGATTGCTGATTGATAGATAGGAATTCTACCAGGTGCAGTAAATTCATCCATAACCATTAAACAAGTATATTTTAAATCTTTATTGCTTTGTGGCATTTCTTTGGTGTTTAATAAAATAAGTTGCGACCAAAAAATATTTAAAATAAATTGTGCATTTGCTAATTGATCAGGCGTAATTCCTATATAAATTGTCATTTTCTTTTTACGCAAATCTCGCAAATCAAAATCGCTTGTTTCTGTGCTTAATCTTAGAGTTTCACTTTCAAATGGCACAAGGGGTGCATTAAAAGAACTCATTACGCCTGATTTAGTTGCGTCTGAGCTAATATTAAAATAAGTTTCTAAGCGTCTTATGGTAGCTTCATCTAAAATTTCACAATAGACTAAAAAATTGTATGTATCATCAAAACCTCTAATATTATTTTCCTCATTTTTAAGAGTTAAACCTTTTGAGAGTTGCAAGATATTGTAAAAATTAAATTCTCCCACATCAACATTAAAAGCTTTTTGAAAATCTTTTCCATTGCTACTAAGTTGCAAATCACGCCATAAATAACAAAGTCCTATGAATAGATTTTGAGCCAATCCGTTGAAAAATTTTGAAGTAGAATCCCCATCAAGTGGATAAAGGATATTGCCTAAATCCATTAATTGACTATCGCAATGCTCTTTATCATTCATATCAATATAAGTTAAAGGATTATAGCGATGTGTCTGTCTTGAAAATGGATTGAATAAATAAACTTCTTGTCCTAAAATCTCTTTTCTATATTTGCTTGTGTAGTCAAAACATTCTTGTTTAATATCTTGAACAACAGCACTTTCTCGCCACTCTAACAAGTTTGGTATTACTATACCTACGCCTTTACCACTTCTTGTGGGTGCTCCTAAGGCTACAAATTGCTGACCGCTAAATCTTAAAATCTTTCCCTTGTATTTTCCGATAATTATTCCATTATCTGAAAATAAATTCATTTTTTTAATTTCATTAAAATTTGCAAATCTAGCTTCGCCAAATTGAGATTTTTTGGCTTTTAAAGATAACACCAAAACAGAAAAAACAACAAAACAAATGCCAAAAGTAATACCTAAAGAAAGCCATATTTTTGGATAACCATTAGAGATTGCTTGTAGCGTAAAATTTATGTTATAAATTTCAATCGCTTTCATTATTTTTACTTTATTTAAAAAGAAAAAAACAATGGGCGTTATTAAGTAAGTGAGAATAAAACTCGCTATAGCAAGAAAAATCATTTGAATGCTTTTATTATTTTGCATTTATCTCTCCATTTCTTTAAAATAAATGCCGCTAATACGCCTTTTTCCATGATGAGCATGGATATGCACGACAATATCTATTAAGTCTTTAAGTGTTTTTTGGATAATTTCAAAAGGCACGCATTGACCTTGTGGATTTTGTAGAGTCATTAAAGCAAGTCGTGTAAATGTTTCTTCGGGGCTTCCTGCATGGCAACTTGTGATACTTCCACCATGACCACTAGCTAAAACATTAATAAAATCATAAGTTTCAGCACCTCTAAGCTCTGCTAGTAAAATCCTATCAGGCTTCATTCTTAAACAAGATTTTAAAAGTGTTGCAGAATTTAAAAAATCTGTACTTTTTGCTTCGCTAGGATAGAATAATTGCACGAAATTTTTGTGTTCATAGAATTTGATTTCTTCAACATCTTCTATTGTGATAATCCTATCATCAAGGCTTATAAAATCAATAAGAGTTTTCATAAAGGTAGTTTTACCGCTTCCTGTTTCACCAGCGATAATAATATTTTTACCATAGCTAACAGCTTTGGATATAAAATTTTGATAATCTCTTGCTTCATATAGCTTGATTAATTCTTCATCGCTTGGTTTGATTTTATTCTTATCATCAGGATTTAAATCTTCAAAAAGTCCGCTTTTAATATGATCTTCCATTTTAAAGCGAGTTTTGCTTGGCTTTCTAATAGTAATTGAAATGTGTTCGCTTTTTGTAGCAGGAGGAATAACAATTTGCATACGCTCTCCACCTACTAGAATACAACTAAGAATAGGGCGTGATACATCTATTTTATCTTTTTTGAATGAGGCTGAAGCAGTTGCAAAATGTCCAGCTTGTTCAAAATCAAGTTTAGTATCTATACATTCCCATAATCCTTTAGAGTTTTGTACCCAAATTTTATTATCGCCGTTATAGCAGATTTCATTGATATTATCATCTTTTAAAAATTCTCCAAAAAATTTTTGAGTATATTTATCTAGCGTTATTGACATTCTTTTTCCTTGTAAGTTTATAAACTTTTGAAAAATCAATATCACGATTAACATAAACACCGACCAAATCACCTTGATTTTTATAAAGTGTAGGTTTAATATCAATCATTTTTTCTAGTGCTGTATTTGCGATTTCTTTTGCAGAATCTCTTGTATTTTCAGTGTAATTGGCATAATTATTTTTATTATCTTTACCTGCAATTTGATCCGCTAAGATAGCCAGTGAATCATCTATCATTGATAGTAAAACAGCAGAGCCAAATCGTTTTAAGTAATGATGATCTACCCAACCTTGAACGCCACTTGCACCTAATTCATCGGTAGCACCTGAATAAACAGGGATAATGATATTGTTCGGTGTTCTAATTTCTTGCCAAATTACAAATAATCTATCCATTCCATCATCCATTTGTCCAGTATTAAAAGTTCCTGTAATAGTGCTACCTTTTTCAATTAAAAGAGTATTTCCATTAGCAGAATAGACATCATTTGATACAATACAAGCGATTCCACCTTTAATAGAACTTACCAATCTTGTTTTTAAAGCACAGCCTATATAAGTTCCTTTAGGTAATAGTAAATTTTGATCAAATTCGCTAACTTTAGCGATTGTGGGAGTGAAGACCTCTCCAACAAAATCTCCACTACTACCACCTTGTAAATTATTAGAGTTTTGTAAAGTACCATTTTGTCCAAACTCAAACACTGTGTTAGGTTTTTCTCCAAATTCTTCCCTGTTTCCTGTGCCATTATTTCCAAATTCATCATTATTAGATGAAGCGACAACAGTAACTCCTGCACCTTTAACAATTCTAGGCTTTGGAGGTTTTGGTTCAAGTATTAAATCTTGTGTCGGTTTTGGTGATTCTTGTGCAATTAGTTCATCAAATGTTTTTTGTGGAGGAGGTGGAATAAATTCCTTTGTTTTAACACTTTGTGCCAAATCTTTATTATCTTCTTTTTGTACTTCTTCGGTAGTTGTATTGCTACTTAAAAATGATTTTAAAAAATAAACTAATATTAAAACTAATAATAACCCACCCACAGCAAAAATTACATAAGCTTGTATCTTTCTAAGATGATTTTTTTGATCGTGTAAATCACTTGTATGATTTTCAAAATCATTGTCTAAATTATCTTGTTCTTTATCTTGCATACTTATTCCTTTTAGTTTCATTCGTTTTATTTTTTATTTATCTCTCTTTGAATATTTTCATTGGAGGTTTCTCTTGTTTTATCTAAAGGATTTTTTGCATAGCCACGATTAAAAATACCAACGACTTTATCGCCACTTCTTAACAAGATTTGTTTAGTAATTTTTTGAATTACTAAAACTTCATAATTGCCATCTTTTTTAATATGAGTATTTAAAATACTTTCTTTACCATTATCATACATGAAAACAGCAGGAAAAGTTTTAGTATTATCAAAACCAAGATATGTAAAAACACCATCATCATAAGCAAAATTTGGACTTATGTCTTCGCTACCTTTGTTAATTTTCATATAAAAATCCCAATTTCTAGGAATGGTATTTTTATTTAAATCTCTGCGTATATTTTCTTGTTCTTGTGCTTCTAAAAATTCTTTAGCGGCTTTTAAATCTTTTTTAGGGTAAGAAAAACTGAGTTTATAGGTAGCGTTATTATTTTGGTTTACAAGTTTTAAATCGAATACATAAGTATTTAGATTTGTAATAACAATTAGGTTAGTTTTCCAATCATGAGGATTTGGATCTAAAACGAATTCTTGTGATGCTTGACTCTCTCCTATATTATTGTTTTCTTGTTGAACAAGTTGTGTTTTATAAGCTTTAGGTTTTATAAATAAAAGATTGTCTTTTTCAATTAAATCCCAACCTTCTGCAAAACCTGTAGCAGTATTGATAATTCTTTCATCGGTACCAAATTCTAAAACGCTAACATAGCCATTTTTTGCATTAATTTGAAATACATCGTTTGCATTATAAATTGCATAAGCAATTCTTTTATCAAATGTAGAAGTTTTTGGAATATTTAAAGCCCAAATAAAACTACACAACAATAAATTTATCAAGATTATTTTTTTCATTGTGCCACCTCGTCATCAATTCTATAAGTTAATACTTTAAAACCTAAAGGATTTAAAAATCTGTTTTCTTCGCTAGCTTTTGCTAAGATATAGTCATAACTTAATGTTATTACTTTTGTTGCTTGAGTTGTTCCTTTGGAAGTTAAATTTTTTGTAGTAATAATTGCCCTGACTGTAGCAGTTTTCACTCCGTTACTTTCTCCTAAAACAATACTTAAAATTTGAACACTTACTTCATTGGAGTTTTTTAGAATTTGATCTCTTGCATTATCACCTTCATATAAAGCCCTATATTCATTTGCTACTTTTTCAGAACTCATTAATTGAGTAAGTAAATAATCTTGATTTAAAAGATCATAATAATAGCCTTCTCTAGCTTTTACATAAGTGCTAATAAAATATTTATCTAATGCTTCATTTGCTTTAATTTCTTTTTCATCAAGCATGGTTAAAATATCAACCATTCCTGTAGTATTGTCTACTCTTATTACATAAGGTTCTATTGTTTTTAAAGGAGTAAGTAAAACAACAGCTATAATGGAAATAATGGCTATAAAAATAGAAATAAAAGCAATAAGCCAAGCTCTTTTATTACTTTTTTCAATTAAGTATCTAAAACTTGCTTCATAATCTATTGCAGTATTAAACTCATTTTTCATCCATAGTTCCTTTATTTAAATCTTTGTTTTGAGTATTAACAGGAATCCATCCTGTTTGATTGTTAAAAAATTCATCATATTTACCCTGATTTTTAGTGCTACAAGCACTAAAAAATAAAACACCAAGTAATAAAATAAAAATTAATTTAGCCTGCATTTCTAGCCCTTTCATACATTTTTTTAGCAAAACTATAACCGCCTTTAGCACTAGCCAAAGTACCTTTGGCTGCTAATTTTCCACCAGCTTTTGCTGTATTTACAGTTTTTCCTGCGACTTTGCCTCCAGCCCAACCTGCTAATCTACCAACAGGGTTTAAAACAGAACCTATTACTCCGCCCATAGCTCCTTCCATTGAAACATTTGCAACTTTTTCGGCATAAAGTTTTGCAGAAATAATCATAATGACAAGAACTAAAGCGGCAATGACAAAGAAAATACTTGTGCCTAATACTTCGTCTCCTGCTTGAGTTACTTTTGCAAAATACTTAATCCAAGTTGATATTTGCTCCATAAAAACACCCAAAAATAAGCCTACAAGCAAAATGACTAAAGTATTTGAAAGTAAAAGTCCTATCCACTGTGTAAAAACATTTTTAGTGGCTTTAAAAACTAAAAGCCAAAATACTATAGGGGCGGTGATTACAAGCAGTGTTTGTGTGAAGGTAGTAACAACAAAGATTGTAAGTGCAGGAACTACAGCAATTGCAAATCCTACATAACAAAGTAGCATTGCTACAATAGCTAAAATAGCACCTCCAACACCACTTGATTTAGCCCAAATTATGTTTGTAAGTTGTGCTGTGTTTGCATACATTTCATCTAGTGTTTTATACATTTGCGTTCCGCCTCCTGCCCACTCGTATAATCCATCCATTGTTGAAATTGTTAAATCTAGCCAACCCCCTAAATTTAAGGCAAAAGTAATGGCAACAAGCTTTCCAACTATATCCCAAGTTAATTCTCTAATAGGGCTTTGACTTCTACCCATTAAGACTTCGTAGCCTTTATACATAATGACTAAAGTGATAATAATAGAAAGCAATACGCTAAGTTCTGCAACCTTATCATTTGTGCCTACTTGTCTTATAGCATCAACAATTTGTTGTATGCTTTTACCTAGAGTTTGAAAAAGATCTAAATTCATTTGTTGTTCTTAAAAAATTCCATAGCACTTTCTCGTGGCTTTTGTAACGACTTAGAATATTCTTGCATAGCCATATCTTCTTTAATTTTTCTTTGGTTTTCATAACTTGCATTGGCTAAATCAACTTGATTTTTAACCATTTGAATTTTTGCCACTTCCAACTGAATAGCATTGCCAACATCTGTGCTTTCTTTAATATCTTTGGAATTTACTAATTTATCTTGCAATTTTTGGAGTGTTTGACTAATCGTATCCATTTGTTTTGAAGCTTGATTATAGGTTTCTACTTGAGCAGCATAAGTGATTAAATTCATTTTACAAATGTTTTTTTCTGATTGACTTAAAAAATCAAAATTACATCGATCAAAGCTCGTATATTTTCCAAAAATTTCGCTACCTTTATTACTTAAAAATTTTTGTGGATCTCTTAATACATCATTGTAAAATGATTGAATATTTTGCCCAGCTTCAGCAAAATCTGAATATATTTGTTTAATATCTTTTAGAAAAGTTACTGAATCTCTAATGCCTGTTTTTGATAAAAGTTCATCTTTGTAAGCTTGAATTTGTTTTTGATAGTGTGCTACTGTTTCAGTCCATCTTGAAGCATCTTTAGCCCATTCTGCCACTTGTTTAGCGTTTTGTGTAGCCATTTGCTGATTTGCTGTTACATCAACTACAGGAATACCAGCACTAAATGCTAAGTTAGGCAAAACTAATAAGGAAGTAAGAATAAGAATAGATTTTTTAAATTTTTGGATATAATTTTGTGGGGTTAGCCATAGGGCTGCAACCCTGTGGCTAGATTTAACCTCAGAAAAGAGGTGGTTAAATTGAGTTACACAAATCTCATAGTTATAATTATACTCCTTTGTATAATTATAGTCAAGGCTTATTAGTCTTGCCCCATTTTCATGGGGATGAGATTTCCCTATGGCTTTATTAACACCAAAGATATTTTTTTTCATTTTTTACCTTTCAAATGATTTTTCTTGTTTTTTGCAAAGCTCTTTATCAATAGCTTCATCTAATGCTTGGTTTATATCTTCTTGTAAAAAAGAAGATATAGATTTATGATTGATATAAAATTCATATACTTCATCTAAAATTATTTCTATTTGATCTGAATTAAGATCTTCCATTGAAGAATTTTTTTCAAATAAAAACAAAGCTTTAATCAGCTTTTCATGATTTGAAGTTTCTAATTCTTGCGCTAATTCTTCTACACTTAAATTTTTTATAGACATTTTTATCCTTAAATCTTAAAATACTTGTGTTTCTTCAGATTCTATATTTGTGTTTTCATAATCAATATTTGGCTCTTTTGGTGGGACTTGTTGATTTTGTGTTCCATTGTCATCTTTATCTTTTTTGCCAAGCCAATAAAATTTAGATACAATCACGGTTAGCATTGTTCTAGTATTTCCATCTTCATCTTGATATTGATTGGATGATAATTCTCCACTACACGCAAACTGTGAACCTTTTTTAATGTGCGTTGATGCACTTTCTGCACTTTTGCCAAATAAAACAATAGGTATCCAAGTCGTGCTACTTTCTTCATTGCCTCTTTCATTTTTCCATCGCTTTGTAATTGCAAGAGAATTTTTTGCATAAACTCTTCCGCTATTTGTAGTGCCTACTTCAAAATCTTTTCCTAAGTATCCGATTAGATTTACATTATTCATTGTTTAACTCCTTTTTGTTGGTGTAATATTTTTTCATCTTTTAAACTCCTTATTTATAGATTTAACTACATTTGTTTTTTTGGTGCTAAATTCTTCTAATTTTGCTTTAAAATCATTTGTGGATTTGTTTTGTTGTGGTATAATTTTATTGGTAGCCGATGAAATGTTCTTTTGAACCAGTCGTCCGTCAAGACTTTGGGCTTGAGTGTAGGAGGTGTGGGCGTTCCTACCATCGACTACTACATCTTTTTTTGCCATTAATTCCAAGTTTTTTATTCTTTTTTCGTTAGCGTGAAAAATTTTACTGATATTTTCATCTTTTCGGATACCTACTTCACCCATTTTCTTTTCATTTAGCTTTTTCCCTGCAATGTAGTCTTTTTCACTTTTTGGAGTCGGATTATTGATAATAATTTCAGGATCATGGATAGTATAATGTTTTTTCATCTTTTAAACTCCTTATTTATAGATTTAATTGCATTTGTTTTTTTGGTGCTAAATTCTTCTAATTTTGCTTTAAAATCATTCACAGATTGGTTTTGTTGTGGTATAATATTTTCGTTAGTGGGTCTGCGAAAATTGGAGTCTTTAAATAACGGAGGCAGAGCTGACTTTGTCTGCCCATTCCCACTATTATTTATTCTCTCTCCTTTTTCTGTTTGACTATAACTTGTTAAAAGCCTATTGACTGCTTTATTGTTTTGTATATATTCTCTACTTCCATATCTAAGAATATTTTCATCATTTGCTTTAACTTTCCAAGTAAAATCTTTATGTTCTGCGTTAAATTCTACCCTAACGCCCTTAGCAACCTTAGGAAAAGAAAGCATTTCTTTAGTTGTTACCATACCTCTTAAATTTGGATTATCAAGATGCTTTCTTATTTCCTTTTCCATAAAGTCTTTATCTACTTTTATATCTCCTACATTGCTTTTAACTCTTGTATGCTCTTTAGTATCTTTTAATACTTTATACATTTGAGAGCTTTCTTTTTTGCTTTGTCTATCCCAAGCAATGTCTTTAAGATGAGTAATTCTTTTCTTGATTACATTAATAGTTGCTTCTAGTTGCTTAACATCGTTTTCTAAAGCTAATATTTCTTTTTGTAATTCTTTATCACTCATTGCAACTTCTTTGGATCTTTTGGTGTGCGATTATCTACAAGATAATTTAAAGAAAATACATTTTTAGCTTCTTTGGAATAAGGGTTATCTGTAATAGTCACACTAACCTTGTAATCGTTTTGTGGTAAATTTGGATAAATAAGTTCCATTAAATCTGTTAAGTATTTATTAGGGCTTTTAATCTCTTTTTGTAAAAGTTTTTCCATTTCATTAAAAGCATTGATGAAAGCGATTTTGAATTGTAAAGCTTTTTTGCCTGTAAAGCCCATTGCTAAAAGAAAGAATCCATCTTTTGTAAGTTGATAGTATGGGTATTTTCTTTCTCTACCTTTAAAGCCTTGTATTTTATGGACTTTGAATGAAAACTCAAAATTGAGGAGGTCGTTGGAAGTCCCTATTTCTCGCAAATCATTTAAAATGTTCTCAATATCCCTTAAAACATTATCATGTCTTTTCCCAAAAACCTTAGCCACATCTAAACTTGTGCAAAAGATTTGATTGTTTTGAGTGCCAAATTGCACTTCTTGTTTATTAATAATCACTTTATTACTCATTTTTCATCTCCTATGAGTTTTTATAAAATTCTCTTAGTTCTAACACTTTTTCATCAAGACTTTTATTTTCTTGTGAAAAAATTTTTTCTATAGTATCTATGTGTGCTGTTCCAGTTGATAGTATTTTTAGGTTTTCACTCCCCAAAGAACTAAGATCAAGAGTGCAAATTACTTTTTCATCTTGTCTTTTGATTAAAAATTGTCTTTTCGCAGGATTAAAACCTTTAATGATCATATATTCATCATAGCTTAAGCCTATTCCATTTACATATTCTTCTTCTTTGGCTTTTGGATTTGGTAAAAATACCATTGTTGCTGATTGTTCTATAAGAGTTGCAGCATTTTTAAGCTTTAAAAAGTCTTCTACACTTTGTGTAGCAAGTCTTAAAAATCCATTCTGCTTTCTAATGGTTTTAAACTTGTTTTTAACTTCTTCTTGCACGATTTCATTTTCTAGCCACTTCCAAGCTTCATCAATATCAATACAAAGTCTTCTGCCATCTGCTAAGCTCATTACACGCCAAAGAATGTAATAACTTAGTATCCCTGATACATCTTTATCATCAAGAAATTCTGTTCCATCGATTCCAAATAAATTGATATCGTCAGGAAAATCTAAATTGTCGTATTCGTTATCAAATACCCAGCCAAATTGTTTGCCTTTTTTAAAAAGTGCTAATCTTGATTTAAGAGAATTATCATCATCTACATTTTCAGTTAAGTTTTCTAAAAGTAAAGAGATAGGATATTTTCTTTCTTCTTTTTCAAAACCTTTCATAAGAGAATTAACAGCATTATTGAGCATTTCTTCTTCTCTAGTTGTAAGAATTTCATTATTTCTAGTTACTAAAAGTTTCATTAGCGATTGAAGTTGTCTTATGTTTTCCTGTGTGCTTTCAACCATGAAAGGATTAAATCCTGTTGGCTTACCGTTTTCAATGCTAATATATCTACCGCCACCACAAAGTATGTTGCCTAACGCACCTTTATCCTTATCTAAATAAATGGCTGTAAATTTTCTGTTTTCTTCAGGAATATCATCAGGAAATGTATCTTTGCTAGCGTATTTCATCATTTGATCTACAATGAAGTTCATAAACACTGTTTTACCGCCACCACTTTGTCCTAAAATTAAGGTATTAGCTAAAAAGAGTTCTCCGAAATCATTTTTATTTGCACCAGAACTTTGGTGAAAATTAAAATAATAAGGTTGTTTGTTTGGTGTTTTTAAAATGCTAACAGCGTCACCCCAGCAGTTTTTATCTCTTTTGCCTATAGAAAAATTATGTAGAGCAATTAAAGATGAATAATTAATGGATGAGATAAGATTAATGCGTGGGCGTATTGCAAAATTTGATGGTAGTTGCGAAAAAAATGTCGCAGGTAGGGCGATTGTTGCTAAAGTTACTCCAAATCCTAATTCGTTCATCTTTGTAACAACTTCATTTGTGTTGTCTTTACATTCTTTTATAGTATTTCCATACACAAGAATTGAAAAATGATATTTGCCAAAAGAGATTTCTCCATTTGTAAGTTGATCTAGTGCTTCGTCGATTTGTGCTACTTGTGAAAAACCATCATCTTCGGTTGCAATGAGTTGTTTTTTCTGTTTAGATATTGCTGATTTTGCATCCACTCTAGGAATAGGAGAAAAGCTTTGAGTTATAGTGTATTCCACATCTAAATACATTAGGATATCTAAAATTCCTGCAAAAGTTTCATTTGTATAGTCTTTAATTTCAATGCATCTAGCAAATCTTTTTGTGCTATCATTTTGGTTAAATTGAATAGTATCGTGTCCAAATTGTATGTTTTGTAAATTACCATTAAGGTACTGATCTATAGGACTTGGTAATACTCTTATAGGATTAAATTTACCACCAAGTAAATAATTATAAAATTCTAGTTGTTTAGAGTAGGTTTTATCATCTTTGGAATATGTTTTTAATCTTTTTGGGTTAAAATCTTTAATATTTGCTTCTAGTCTATCAGCAAATTCACTAAATTTAGCTAGAAATACGCTAATTGTTTTTCTTTTATTTTCAAAAGAGCTTTTCATAAAAGTTGTTTTTTCTATTTTCACTTTTAAAGGATTGAAAATAAGAGTTAAATATAAAGAATTTTTTCTAAGAGTTCCTTGCTTAAAACTCTCATAATATTTTCTGTCAATTTCTTCTAAAAAAGCATTATTAAATTTCGAAGTTAATTTGTCTTCGATAGAATATCTACAATTATGAAAATAAAAGCTTACAGGTTCATTTGCAAATGATTTAAATAGCATATTCAAAAGATCATTTTTAATATCTAGCTCATCATCATCTTCTGCTTCAAAACTAATTCCTCCAATCTCCCAAGTTGTCATTAAAAGATAATCTTTTGTAATGACTACAGAATCGTTTATTAGTGATGAAAAAGGAATTAATTTTTCAAAATTAGGTTCTGCATTAAGTCCGAAAACAGATATTTTTGGAAAATTAGAATTTGGCGGCATTTGTCTATAAGAGTTTGTGCTGTAAGTTTTAACCTTATGATAATTTTTGGAAGCAGGATTGGAGAAAAATCTCATTTTTAAAAACATTAATCGAAAAATAAAATCATCTCTTTTTGTCATTGCTTTCATAATAAAAAACACAGGAATAGAAAAGCCAACTAAAAAAATGTTTTGACTATAAAATGCAATTAAAATGATACATCCCATCGCTATAACAAAAGGTGTCATCGGAACGCCAAAAATCATAGGGGGACGCGTTAAACCTTTAAAAAGTGGATTTTTCTCCATAGCTAGTCCTATTTATGTAATGATATAACCAGCTATTGCCGAAGCTGATCCAAAAATAACACCGCCAATGAAAATAGGTGCAACTTCTCTAAGGGTTTGCCCCTGAAACATAATTTTAGATCCACCCCACATAAATGCAATTGTGAGTAGCACAGCTCCAAGTGCATACAAAGCAGTGCTTAAATTTTCCATAAAGGTATTAACTTTATCAATACCACCAGCACCAAATGCAAAAATAGGACTGATTAAAATTAATGATAATAGCCTTTTTTTCATCCATATCCTTTCGTTAAAAAATTGAGCGTTTTATTTATGTCTTAAATTTGTATTTAATAAATAAATTAAATTTAGTTTTATAATTAAATTAATATTATTCAAAAGCTTTTATTTAAGTATTAGCTATTTTTTACTAGAATTTGTTAGGTTTTTGATGAAAGGATAAAAAAATGGCATACCCACTTTTAGGTACAAGAATAGTATTAGATGAAGAAAAGATTTTAAAAGAAGGCAAATATAATTTAGAAGATATGTATAAAATGATAGATGAATATGCTAAAGAATCAGGAATGATAAAAATTAATAAAGAAACTTATCATTGTAAAGGGGATAAGTATGATTTAGGTTGTATGACTTTATTTATATATAAATATTTGATTGATTCTGAATGGTTTACAAAAAATGCAAAAGAATGGATTTGGATTAGTGAAAAAGAAGGAAATAGCGATTTAATTTCTGCAAGTAAAGCTGAAGGAGAAGGAATTTGGGAATAAATCGCAAAGCAATTAATTTTGATTTATCTACAAAAAGTCTTGAAAAATATTTCAAAGATACAAGAGAACCTTATTCTTTGATTAAAAAATTTATGCTTGAAAATGGTTTCGAGCATAGACAATATTCAGGTTATACTTCAAAAGAGCCAATAAATGAAAGACGAGTTATAAGAATAGTTAATAAGCTCACTAAAAAATTTACTTGGCTTGGCGAATGTGTTAAAGAGTTTGATATTACTGAAATAGGAGAGCAGTATAGCTTAAAAGAGACTATACAAGACTTATGTGCTAAAGATTTTCATCAAAAACTTAAAGAATTTACTGAAAAAACACCAAAAAATCAAAAGTTAAAAGATTTAGAACGATGAATATAGCATACATAAGAGTATCAACAAATAAACAAGAATTAGACTCTCAAAAGTTAGAAATTATGGAATATTGTCATAAAAACAATATTCATTTGGATGAAATTTTGGAAGTAAAAATAAGTTCTACAAAATCTCAAGAGAAAAGAAAAATCAAGGATTTAAAACAAAAACTAAAAGCAGGCGATTTATTAATAGCAACAGAACTTTCAAGACTTGGTAGAAGTATGTTAGAAATAATTAATTTAGTGCTTGAATTTAATTCTAATAATATTAAATTCTTATTTTTAAGACAAATGGAACTTAGTAATTTTAATAATCCTGCTTCTAAATTAATCTTATCGGTTTATGCTTACTTAGCAGAAAATGAAAGAGATTTGATAAGTCAAAGAACTAAAGCAGGACTAGAAAATGCTAGAGCTAGTGGAAAAAAACTGGGACGCCCTAAAGGCTCATTAAATAGTATTTATGATAAGGATATAGATAAAATACAAACCTTGCTTGATAAAGATTTATCTATTAAAAGCATTTGGAAGTTATTATACAAAGATAATGGAAAAAGCTATGATGGTCTATTGTGGTTTATCAAAAAACGAAAATTAAAAGGAAGCTAAATTTTCATTTAAGAAAAATATAAAAAATTTTGTAATAAAATAAAACGCTCAATTTGTCTATCTTATTTGTCTTTGTCTTTCTAATTCCCATTCATTCATACAACACTCCTTGATTGTAAATGTTAATCAAATAAAGATTTTTGCAAAAGAAATTTATTGCTTTTGGTGTTTAATTGATTCATTGGATCACTACGCTTAATATATCTTTTTACTCTATTATTGCTTTCATAGATGAAAAATAAATCATTTTCATTTTTATACTTATTATGAAAAAATTCATCATCATAATTAGCAAATTCTACGCCTTTGCCATAAACATTAATTCCAAATTCTATAAGTTTATCTTTTAATTTAACAATCTCTTTCTTTTGTTTCGAAATAATAGAACTTTCTTTATAAAATCTATAAGCTTTAATTTCACAAAACTCACTATAACTAAGAATTTTCTTATCAGGAAAACTTGTTAAAAATCTAATCAAATCTTGTGCCACCAAAGAATTTAAATTAATAAGAATTTTGGATAAATCATCATCATAAGAAAGGGTGGATTCTGTTTCGAGTTTTTTAATATATTCTCTACGAACTGTTAGCACGAATACAGATACAATTGTTCCATTTTCTTTTGTGATACGCTCTACAGAGTCAAACATTAAAATGCCTTTATCTCTTTGAGTGATTGTTTTTTTATCTTTATCTTCTACATTTTGAGTGAAAGCCAAATCATACGCAAAACGAGAGATTTCTGTAAATTTTTGTTTTAACCAAGAGTAATTATTAGAATTTTTATTAAGATATTGTTTCAAGAATTTATAAGGCTCTAATCTTACTTCCATATCCCAAAAATTTTCTTGATATTTTTTAATAACACTTGTATCCACATTTTTTTTGATATATAAAAATAAAGCATCTAAAATATTCCTATGCGTTTGCGTAAGCAAAGAATTCTTTAAACTTATGACATATGATGAGTCATTCGCACCTGTCATTTTAAAATCTATTTTATTATCATTTTCTTTAAATACTTTATAAAAATTAGTGTCTGTAAGCTTTCGTGAGCTTAAATAAAAAACACCTCTATTTTCATTCATTGTTACATAGCCTTTTGCTAATTCATTAACACTTACAGCAGAAATATCTTTTTTATTGATAATCTCTAAAGTATTAGAATCAATGCTGTTAGCTCTAAGATTTACAATTGAAGGCTCATCAATACTAGAATTTTGCAATACTTTAATCGTTTTTTGAAATTCTCCAGCATTGATATTATTATTATCCTTTAGCACCTCAAGCAAGCGATAGGTGGTAGAATTTTTATCTTCTCCCTTTTCGAACGAAAGTTTATAAACAAGTCTAGGAGCATTGATAATAACAGAGCTACCCATAAGACTTTCGCCTTTTTTGTCTAAGTGATGAAGTAATAAGATAGCTTGATTATTTGATTTTGCTATATCTGTTAGAATATTAAAGAAATTTTGCACATCGTTTTGATTGTTTTGATCTTTAAAGCCTAATGTTGAGAAAAATGCACTAAAGGTATCAAGAACAATTAAATCGCAATCTGCTAACTCATTAAGTTCTTCTTTTAAGCAATTTATAGGTTCTTTATTGATTTTTGGAAGTTCATTCGAAAATTCAAGTTCCGCAGTATTAAAAGAATAAAAACTTTCAATATTTTTTATGCGTCCTAAAATTGCTTTATTTTTATCTTCTACACTCCAAAAAAAAGGTTTTAAGCCATCATTAATAGCATTAGCACATACCTTTAAAGCTAAAAAAGACTTGCCTACTTCACTATTGCCACTTAATACAGCTACAGAGCCCCTTTCCAGTTTAATTGTATCTTCGCAGATTATAGAAACATCTTCATCACTAAAAAGTCCGAGTGTAATAGTATCAATAGTATTTCTTTTTGGCATTTTTTAATCCTTTGCTACTTCTATGATCTCAAATAGTTGTTTTATGATTTTAGGGTGCAATATTTCTCCAATATGATGAGGAATAACCATTCTATAAAGTCCTTTTTTATAGATTCTATGACTACCTTTTTGCCTATCAATCAAAAAATTATTTTGCAATAAAAGCTTTTCCGCTTCTTTTGCAGTCATTCTAGGCAATTCAGGCATTTGCTAAAACCATTGGAATAATTGAAGTTGTTTTGTTTTCAATAATTCTTTTTTCTTCATTTGCAAGGCTTTCTAAATAAAGCTCCCCAGCTTCTTTTATATTAGCTAAAGTTTCTTCATAGGTATTTCCTTGCGAAACGCAACCTTCAAGCTCTAGAATGCGTGCAAAATATCCATCCTGATCTTTTTCAATAATAATATTTAATAGCATCTAATTCCTTGTATTAAAAAATGATAAGATTGACTTAAATGTAACCAAATATTTTAATCTTCGAAATAAATTATACCAAAGTATCACATCTATGTCAATAGGTAGCAATTTTAGAATTTTTTCAAATAAAATTGACTTAAATGTAATATACACTTACATTAAAGTCAACAAAAATTATTAAATACTCCTCTTATTTTCAAATAAAATTGACTTAAATGTAATAATTTTTGACTTAAATGTAATAATTTTTGACATTTTTACGAAAAGAATATATGGAAAATAAGAACTTTAAAAAAACAATTGACTTAAATGTAATAATTCCTAAATTCTTAAATTCATTAAATTCTATAATATTAAATAAGGTAAATCAAAAATTAAAATTTTTGAACTTTTATTTTAAAAAACTCCAAACAGAAAGTGTTGCTAATAGAAATAGAAATTATGATATAATGTTTTAATAGAAAATAAGCATAAGAAGCAGAGGTAAAAGAATGTGTAAAATTATTAAATATTTAGATTATACTAAACTTAACACTTTAGAGAAGCTGTATTTTGATTTAACAATTATGTTAATTGTAACTTTTTTAAGTTTTTTATTTCTTGTTTTTGAATTTTTCATTTATGAAAATATTGCTGTTTTCTTTCAAGATTGTTTTTTAATGTCTGTGATTTTTATTATTGGAATCACAGGTTTATTTCATACTTGTAAAGGTTTAAGAAAATACAAAGAGATTTTAAAAAAGGTTTAATGATAAAAACTTTTATCAAGATTTGTGTAATATAATCTTTTTGTATTACACTTTAACATATAACATTAATTACTAAAAATAACTATTATATATCAGTAATTTTTAATATATAATAGTTATTTACTTTTAAAGTTCTGCAACCTTATCATTTGTGCCTACTTGTCTTATAGCATCAACAATTTGTTGTATGCTTTTACCTAGAGTTTGAAAAAGATCTAAATTCATTTGTTGTTCTTAAAAAATTCCATAGCACTTTCTCGTGGCTTTTGAAATGACTTAGAATAGTTTGCCTTATAAGCATTTGCACATTCTGTGTCAGTTTTCGCAGAATTAGCATTTTTATCGCATTCTTTGATTTTAGCTTCTAATTCTGTAGCATTTTTTGGATCTTCGTAATATTGCACTGTTTTTGGCTCTGAAGAGCAAGCAGAAAAGACACCAGTAATAACTGCACCCAATAAAGCTAGTTTGATTGTATTTTTCATTTTTAATCCTTTTTTTGTATATTTATAGTAATTATAATATACTATTATTAATTAAAAATATATAAAAAATATTTTTTATATATTTTTATATACTATGGTTACAAAGAGTAACTATTATTATCTAGTTATCTCTTTTTCAGGTTGTGTTTTTTCCATAGATTTAAAAGCTTTAAGCTTATTATGAAAATCAATAAAATTTAATTGTTTTTTGACTTCATCAAGTCCTTTGTTTAAGAAGATATCATTAAAATCACTCACGCCTTGTCCTGCTTCTTGATCGCTGATTTTTGGAATGATAACTTTAATATCTGAAAATCTTTGTTGAATTTCTTTTGCAGTTTCCACTCCGACATTAGAAAGACCTTTCAATTCTCTTTTTTTATCATTATCTGCTATTAAAGTTATAGGAGTATTTTCAAATTTGTTTTTTAGGGTTTCAACAATTTTCGATAAATTTCCAGCATCAACACCCATTATCACAGGCTTATTAAGTGCCTTGTATATAGTTGCAGCAGTAGCAAAGCCTTCGCAAATATAAAATTCTTTTAAATTATGCAGTGTTTTAGCTCCTATTATATGAAAGCAACCTTGTTTTTTTGCAAGATATTCTACGCCTTGATCTTTTTCTTCTTGAGTTTTAATGACTCCTATGATCTTATCTCCATTTGGAAATATTCTTTGCACAGACCATAATTTTCCATTCTCGTCTTTTAAAGGAATAAGCAAAGAACCCATTTTATCCTGTTTAAGATAAAAGTTTTCATCAAAGCCTTTTTTCTTTAAATAAGCGTGATTAGAATTAGCCCATTTTGCATTATTATACTCATCTTCAAGTTTTAAAGCGGTTTTTTCTTGCAAAGTTAAAATCTCTTTTTCTCTAAGCTCTTGATCTTTTTTTATTTGCTCATGTAATTTTTGAGAATTTTTTATATTATTGCTTTGATTTTTTTCTATGGGCATTTTCCAATTTTCTTTAATGCCTGTTTTAAAATTTTGCATAAACCCTGCAGGATAATCGTCTAAAAAACCGCTATAGGCACCGCTTAATTCTCTACCTTTATCATTAGTAGTTTTTACTCTATGAATTTTACCATCCATGATAGGTAAGCCTTCAATAATTAAACCTTGATTTTCTAAAGCAGATTTAAAAGCTGTTAAGACTTCATTTTCATCAAATGAAAATTCTTTATTTTGGTGCGGATAAAGCCATTGTGAGAAAATATTTTTATCTAAGCTTTTTGGAGCAAACCATTTTTTTTCTTTATCATCCCACATTGCCCCTAATGATTTTACTTTTTCTTTGTCTTTAAATGGAACATAAAGATAAATTCTTTTTTGTGGCATCGTATATCCTTTTAGTTTCCTTTAATGTTTTTTTGGTTATAATTCCAAATGAAATTCGAGGGACTCCTTGTGTCCCACCTTTCTAATCTTGGCAATATTTCAAAATTCTTTCATCAAATGTTTTAATTAAATCATCTAAAAATAGTTCTATCTTTTGTGGATTGATGCCTATATAGACATTTTCAATCTTTGTTGTTAATCTTGGATAATGTTTGCCATTTTTTTCTGTTGTTTTTAGAATATTTTCCCAATGATAACTTCTATTTCTTAGATTTTGTAATAAGCTAAGAACTATATCCACTTTATATATATTTCCAAAGTTTCTTTTTTTACCATTTTTTAAAAAGAAATTTCTATTATATTGATTGTAATTTCTAAAATTGATATTTTTTAAATTCATTATAGAATCTTGCATTCTATTTTCTTTAATAAGATAAATAATAGTTCCTAAGCTCATACGAGAAAGATATTGATGATGAGATAAATTTCTATTTTTTTCTCTATATTCAATTTCATCTTTGGCTTTTTTAATATTTTCATCGTTAGAATTTTTTATCCAATTACTATCTTGTTCTGATAATTTATTATCAAGTTTATTTCTAAGAATAATTTCTAATGTAGCAATTTTTGGAGTGATTTTTCCTACAAGTTTAAGATTATCATAGTGCTTGACAATATTATTATCGTAAGAAGATAATCTTATTTGAGAAAATAGTTCATTAAAATTTATTGTATTATTCATTTTTTACCTTGATCGAGAATATGTTTTTTCGTTGCTAATTTCTCTATCTGGTAAAATTTTATTTAGTTTTTTTTTGAAAAATTCATTCATTTTTTCTTTAAAAAATGAACTTTTATTAATTTGCTTTTTTTCAAATTTTTCTCTAGTTTCAGAATAAGAATTTGCAAATTCTAATATCATTACACCAACATCTTTATTGGCTACTTCTGATAAATTTTTTATTGCTTTAAAAGTTCCATCTAACATTTCATCATATATTTTTGGTTTATAAATTCCAAGTCGATTATTAAGATCTTTTTTTATTTCAGGGTTTATATTTTCTTTAATTAATTTGGAACTACCAATATTAATTAAATGTTCAATACCTTTTTGAAAATTTTTATCTCCAAGTCTTATATTTAATGGTATTTTTTCTTTATCAGTAATGATATCAAATTTAATATATTGATTTGAAAAATCTTTTTTTAGTAAGCTTTCTGCAACATCAAAAGTTTTTATTGTATTAAAAAATTTATTTACATCTTCACCTTCATAAGTTCCTTCTTGTATAGCTTCTTTATATTGCTCATTAAGTTCACTTACATCTGTTACTTTTATTTTGTAATCTTTTTCCATTTTTATTCTCCTATGATAAATTTTTGTTTTATTGTTTTTTTGCAGTATCTATTTTATCGTTTCTATGATTAAAATCATATAAGTTATTTATTTTATCTAAGATATTTTTAGTGTTTTTACAATCAAACTTTTCTACCAATAAATTAAATTCATTTTTAAAATCTTCATTTATTTCAAAATCTTTAAATAGTGCTGATGAAAATTTTTTATATATACGCTCTTTATTTTCTTTTTCTTTTTGGCGTAATTTTTTTAATTTTTCATCATACTCACGCTTTAATTCTTCTATCAATTTGCTTTCTTTAAACATAACATCTCCTTTATAATATTTATGTAAATGTATTATTACAAAGTAGTCTTAATATTTTATAAAGCTTAATAATGTAGAATAGCGATTAATCGAAATAATTTAATAATTACAGGATAGCCTTTTATTTCTTAAAAAGTTACCTTTTTAAAAAATAAAAGGCAAAAACTCTGCGAGGCTCATTAAGGAAGTGCAAATGAATAAAAACAATAATTGCGTCATAAAAGTTAGCAAAGATGATAAAATAATTTTAGAATATATAAAATCAGAAACAAATGCATCATATAGTAAAATAATATCTATTTTATTAAAAAAGTTTAATTCTTGTGATACAGATGAGAAGAATAAAATCAATGATGAGATATCTAAAAATAAATTTTATACAAGTGATGAAAATAAAATAATCAAACTAAAACTTACAGAAAATGAAGTAAATATTTTAAAAGAAATCTCTAAAAATACAGGATTTTCAAGTATTACAAAACAAGCAAAATTTTTGCTATTAAACTCCATAAAAAATGAAAAACTTTTTACTAATATAGAAATAGATGAGTTTATAAAAACAAGAACAGAAATCAATGCAATAGGTAAAAATATATATCAATTATTGAAGATTCTTAGAAGTGGAAATTCTGTCAAAATAAATGAAAATAATTTAAATAAAACTATGGATAATATTAGAGATAAAATTGATATATTATCCGATCAGCTTGGGGCTATAATAGAAAAAAATAATGAAAGAATTTAATGTCGCGTAGTATAAGAATATTTGATGATGAAATAATTGCTAAAAAAGTTTTTACTAAAATAGAAAATGCTTCAAAGCTACCACTAAATTACATCAATAAAAATAGAGATAAATACACCAAAGATATAAAAACAGGTAAGCTTATTAGTAAAAATATGTTTAGAAAAAATACAGAAGTCGTTGTAAAAATTACTTCAGGTTCTAAAAATTCTCAAGCACTTTCAAAACATCTTGATTATATTTCTCGTGATGGAAATGTAGAATTGATTACAAACGATTTTGATAGATATGCGGGAGAAGATGAGATTTTAGAAGTTAAAAGAATTTTTAAAAATGAAGGATCTCCTATTCCATTATATAAGGAAGGTGCTAAAGAAAAAAGACATACCATTAATATGGTTTTTTCCATGAAAGAACATTCTACAACACCAAAAGAAAAATTACAACAAGCTGTAATTACTACTTTAAAAAGAATGTATCCAAATAATTTTTTTGTAGTTGCTTTTCATAATGATACTGATAATCCGCATTGCCATGTTTGCTTGAAAGTTGCGGATAAAAATGGCAAAAGAATTAATCCAAAAAAAGCAGATTTAGCAAATTTAAGAGCAGAATTTGCAAAAGCATTAAATGAGTTAGGAGTTGAAGCAAAGGCTACAAATAAAAAGCAAAGAGAAGTAGAAATAAATCAAGAATTTTCAGTTAAATTAAATGCAAATAATGAGATTAATCAAGCACCAAAAATAAAAATGCACTATTATCAAGTTATGGATTTCGGAGAAGCAAACTATCAATTTAGCACAGATAAAAATGCCAAAAAAAGTTATTATGTGAGTTATAAAACCAAAAAAGGAATAACTACAATTTGGGGACAAGATTTAGAAAGGGTTGTAAGAGAAAATAAAGTTTTAAGGGGTGAATATGCAAGATTTAAAATAGTAGGGCAAGAAGAATATGAGATAAAAAGAAAGGCAAAAATTAATAACAAGTGGCAAGAAGTTGTTAAAACACTTAAAAAACCTATTTGGGAAGTATCAGTAATAGGTAGAGAGAAAGATTTAAAACAGATCAACAAAGCCAAAACAACAAAAAAATATAAAATTATACAAGATAAAGGAGTGAATAATGAGAGAGATTATACAAAACAATATAGACAGAGAATCTTACAAGAGCTCGGTAATAAATCAACTATCCGAAGAGAAACTGCCCAAGAAAGAAACTCTATGCGAATATTGTCCAAACAGCCTGTGGTTCATAACACAAAACGAACTCAAATGCTTTTGCACATCAATGCACTCAATCAGTTACAGCAAGGAGAGCGAGGACGATCCGATAATATCTTGCGATGGACAAGTGCTAGGAATAATGAGATTAAAAGAGATGGATAAAATTATATAGGAGTAAGAAATAATGAGACAGGCATTTTATACAAGTAAATTTTATATCTCTAAAAAAAGCGAAAAAGAAGTTTGTTTTAAATTGAATTTTGAAATAGAGATAAGTGGAGGAGGTGAAAAAATTTATAAAGTTGAAATAAGAGCGTTTGTGGATTATCAATATTTAAAAAATGGAAATAATATTACTCCAAATATTCACAAAAATCAAAATGATTGGTGGTTAAGTTACGAGTGTGATAGGTGGAGTTTTCATTCTTCTATAGCAATTCGCGATGAATATCAATCTTTAGGCATAGGAACATTTTTAATTAATAAAATGCTAGAAATTGCTTTAAAGTATGTGCCAACAGCAAGACTTAGCGGAACATTAAGTGCTGTGGATGAAGAAATCTTGGAAAATCACATAAGAAGAGATAAGTTATATAAAAATTTGGGTTTTATATTTAATGAAGATAATACAGGATTTAGTATAGAGCAAATTGGTGATTTAAAGATAAGGAAAGATTTTGATTATATTCAAGAAGTTCATATTCTTAATATGTGTTATCAGCTAAGCAATTTACAGCACGAAAAAGAAGGCTGTATTCGACAATTAGAATCCCATAAAGACGATATGCGCAAATTAAATAAAGAGAATGCTGCTCTTCGCACAAGAAATAAATTTATACTTTGCTTTTGTATAGCATTAATTTTCTTAATTGTTTGTTTAATAAAATAAAAGCAAAAATTAATTGCCATTTTTATTTTTATTAATAAAAACAGACGAAAGGATGTCAATATGCTCCAACAAACCTTTTTTAATTTGAGTTTCTGGAATTCTCATTGGATCTAATTGAACAATAATTCCTTCTTTTCTGGCGTGCTTAACAGCAGGGATAAAATCACTATCTGCTGTGATTAAAATTATTTTTTCGGCGTGATGTTTATTTGCTAAAGTTGCAATATCAAGCCCTATTTTCATATCGACACCCTTTTGTTTAATGTCTAAAACGAAATCTTCGCTTGTAAGCTCACAAATGTCTATTTCTTTGCGTAGAATTTTTCTAAATTTATCATAATCTCTAAATTTCCATTGAAACGAATTTTCATCGATTTCACCTAATCTTACAGCAAAATAAGGTTGCTTTCTTAGGTGATTTAAAAGTTCGCTTCTAAATTTGTATGTTGTAGTTTTGCTTAAGTTCTTAGATTTATCAGTTTTTTCTATGGGAGGCATAGGAACATTTTTATCTAATGGTTCGCAATCGTAAATATAAACTCTATGCAAATAATCTTCATTTCTTCTAAGGGTTTCCCATACATAGTCTTTTAATCTCTTAGCCAATTCTTTAGCCTCCATTGTTTTAATACTCTTGTGAGTATTATATCTTTCAAGAAAAAAAGAGAGATCTACAAGAACTGCAGTCTTTTTAGGCTGAATAATTGAAAATTCCATATTTGGATTGCTTGAATTCATTGTTGCGTAGTCCTAATTTATTAAATTGGAAGCACAAAGAGTCGTCAATTTAAAAATATGATGCTAAAAAGACCCCTCTATGTGCTAATGATGGCGGAATTATATCATAAAAATATTAATGAGAGCTTTAGCTGGTTTAGATAAGCAATTCTCTGTCTTTCAAAATCTTATTGTGCTTATTTAAATCTTCTAAAATCTTTGCAGATTTTGGCACAAAATCACTTTTGTAATTTTTTTGCTTACTCATTTTTTCTATTTCATCCATGATAATGCGATTATCTTCTCTTAATGCCTCTAAATAGTCCTTTCTTTTGTATTTTGGAGTGTTATCCCCTGTAATGCTTTTTAGCTCCACAATTTCTTTTTCAAGATTTTCTATCTTATTTTTATTGAGTTGAGTAAATTTTTCTAAGTCATTATAAAAATTGTTTAATCTCTTTACAAAACCACCAAAATTTACATAACTTTCCAATTTAAAAAAAGTTTTTTCATCTCTTTTATAAATCAAATTTTCAGGCTCGATTATTGTTTTACCATCAGTAGTACTCACATAAAAATTAAGAGTGTTTAAATCTGTTCTTTCTCCGCTTATAAGCAGTCCTTTAAACTCTAAAACCTTATATTCTTTTTGATAGTCATCAGCTATTGTTTTAACAATCTTTTCAAAATTTCTTTCAAGTTCTGCTTGTCTGCTTTTGTTTAAATCGCTTGTATCATTTTTAAAGACAATGAAATCTTTTTCATCATCATTAATGTAATACTTTCCTTGAAAATGCTCGCTATTGTTTTCTTTAATGATTGAATTTAAAATTTCCATTTTAGCTATATCTTTTTTTAGTAGTTCAATCTTTGAAAGATTAGTTATAAGACTTTCTTCATTATTGTGTATTTGTCTTTTATAACCACTATAAAGCATTTCTTCTTGTCTTAGATCACTATTTAATTGCACCTGTAGTAAAATGAGTGGATTGCCTGTTGCTTCTGCTTTCATTTCTGCAGCATCAGCTGCACCACTTGTAACATCTTCTAAGGTTCTTACATCAGCACCAGCTTTTCTAAATTGTTCTATGGATCTTGCTTTGCTTTCAATGACTTGCCACATTCTAGCATCATAGGTTCTTTCAGTTGCATATCTAAACTCTTTTACTCTAAAGTTTTGTGGATCTCTCATAAAGAGTTCATTGCCTTGTCTTATAACCCTACCGCTTCTTTGTTCTAAATCGCTCGGACGCCAAGGGCAATCTAAATGGTGTAAGGCTACAATTCTTTTTTGCACATTTGTTCCAGCACCCATTTTTTGCGTTGATCCAATTAAAATTCTAGCTTTTCCTGAGTTCATATCTGCAAAAAGCTGTCCTTTTTGTAAGTCTGTTTTTGCATCGTGAATGAAACGAATTTCATTTTGTGGAATACCTTTTGCGACAAGTTTTTTTAAGATATCAGTATATACATCAAATTTTGCTTGTTCTGCTAAGAGTTCATCAAGGCTTTTGCTATTCTCTTCTTCTGTTTGTTCTATTGTTTCATTAATATTGACAAATTCTTCTTTATTTAAATTTGGTGTAGCAATATTGCCATTTAGAGCAACTTTTTGTGAGTGTTGTTTTGGAGTGGATAAATCACAAAATATTAATTGTGTGCCTTTATCATCATTCCAAGCATTATACTCATTAAAAACATTTTCAATAAGCTTATTAATTTTAGAATTTGCATAATCATCACAATGTGGATTAATAAGTCTAAAATCAAGTCCAGCTTTTCTAGCATCTGTGGTACAAGCAAGTAAGTTATTTCTAGTAATATCATCTTGTTGATGCTCCATTCTCCACACAATAGAGCCTTCATTCCATCTTCCATTTTCATCTTGAATGCCTATAAATTCTGCTATTTCTTTACTTCTAGGAGCAACGATATTAATAGGTTTGTCATTGTAAAGCTTTGGCACGAAATCTTTTTGATATTTCATAATATCATTATTTGTTACAATATCAGCCACACTTTTATACATGGTAGAAAGTTCAGGAACATTTTTGAATTTGTTAAATCTTGCAACGATTTTATAATTTATTCCAGAACTATCAAGCTCCCAAGCGTTTGTAACTTCTCCAAAAGTAGAAGCCCAAGAATCAAAAGCTTGTATCCCTTTTTCTTTTAAGATATTTGGTTGTATGTATCTTTGCAAAGTATAAAGCTCTGTAATTGAATTGCTTATAGGCGTTCCTGTTAAAAAATAGAGTTTTTTATTTTGCTCGTGAATATATTGTGTTTTAGAATAAAGATCATAGGCTTTTTGTGAGCCTTTTAAATTGCCAAGACCACTTATATCACCCATTGAAGTTGTAATGAGTAAATTTTTAAACTCATGTGCTTCATCAATAATTAATGCATCAATTCCTAATTCTGAAAAATCTATCGCTTTAGATTTTTTATGTGTAGTTTGCAAATCACTCAATTTCACCTTAAAATTTTCAATGCGTTTTTCTAAGTCTTTTACAGAATATCGCATAACATTATCATCGTTTCGTTTTTTTTCTAATGTTTGTTCTAAGATATTAATATCTTCTTCATATTGTTTTTTGATAACTTCATAAGGTGCGGGGATTAATTTAAATTGCGAGTGTGTCATAATGATGGCATCAAAATTATTTGTTGTAATTTTGGAAAAAAACTTTTCTCTATTATCTTTTTTTAAATCATCATTTGTAGCAACTAAAATGTTTGCATTTGTATAGGCGTGATAAAACTCATCATTCCATTGTCTTGCTAAATGATTAGGGACTACAATTAAGGGTTTATTTAAAAGCCCCATTCTTTTTTGCTCCATCACAGAGCAAATTGCCACTAAAGTTTTTCCAGCACCTACTTGATGATCAAAAATAATACTATTTTCTTGAATAGCCCTATATATAGCATTTTTTTGGTGTTTTTTGAGTTTGATATTGGCATTGAAATTTGGAAGTTCTAAATGCTCTCCATTGTATCGTGGTTCTATATTTGTATTAAACCTTTCATTATAGATATTTTCCAAATCTGTGCGTCTATCATAGTCTTTATAAATCCATTCTATAAATTCATTTTTTAAATTTTCTAATTTAGAATTAGCGATTGCAGTTTCTTTAGGATTTAATTCTCTGATTTCTTTTCCTGATGGATCTAGTTTTTTATCATAAATGCGAATAGGCTTTCTTAATAATCCATGCTCCAACAAATCAAAGCAACCTATTCTTTCTGTGGCATATTCTGAACGAATATAAGAACTTAAAGAATAGCCAAAACCTTTAAGACTCCATTCGCCTGTTCTTTCCATTAAAAATAAATCATAATCTTTAGGAGTAATTTGTAAGGTTTCTTCTATAAATTGTTTGTAATATTTTATAGGTATCCATGTTGTTCCTAAGCTTATTGAAATATCAACTGCTTTTAAATCTTTAGGCAAGACTTGTTCTAAGCTTTCTAAATTATTAGCAAATTCATTAAATCCATCTTCTACTAATTTTTTTACTTCTTTATGCTTTGCTTTAACATTGCCAGAAAGATATTTTTCAGCCAAAACATAATTTGCAGGATTTTTGTGATCTTTAAAGATTAATCTATCTTGCTCTAAAGATTTAAGGGTTTCTTCTAAAGGCTGATTTAAATTCGTTTCTAAAAATTTTAAATCAATTCTCCCATATTCATTGATACTAGCAATTAATGCTTCTTTTGGAGTCGAGATTTTAATTTCTTTTTGTGCATTTATAGTTCTTTTGAAAAAAATATCTGCTTTTGTCGCACTTGGTGCAATAGGATCTATACCTTCTTTTAAAGCTACACTTTTTGAAATACCACTGCTATAATTTTTTTCTAGTGCTAAAATTTTGTTTGCTTCTAAATCTTCTCTAAAGGCTTTTTTATTTGCATCTCTATTTAAGTATCCTTCTTTGGCTACAAATTCATCATAAAGCTTGTTTAGATATTTTCTTTGATTTTCTACTAAAAGATCGCTAGATTCATTTTTTTCATATTCAATAAGAGTGTTAAATTGATCTCTAAGAGCAATGAGTTTTTTAATTCTTCTTGTATCGTGTTCATTTAAAACAGGTTTTGAAAAGACTAACTCATCATCGCTTCTGATTTTCATGTAAATTTCATTATTGTATTCAAAATAATTTCCATCTTTTAACTTACTTAGAGTTTTGCTATATTTTTCGTATTCAGGCGATTCTCTATCAATCCTGTAATAAGATAGCTTGATTTTTGTTTCTTGATATTTATAAATGTTTTTAGGTAAGGTTTTTGTAAAATTTTCTAAAGCGATTTTTAAATCTCTTCCATCATCTAAGCATTCTAAACTATAACCATATTGAGAGCTTTTAATATTCATTTTTCCTAAGATATTTTGTGGATTATTTTTAAAATACTCATTTATTCTAAAGTCATTAAAAACATCAGGGTGCATACCTCTTTTTTCAGCTTCATCAAAACGATCGTCATAGTATTCTACGCTTTCCAGCCAAGATTTATCTATATTTAAATCTTTACCTTTTTTAAAAAAGATAATATCGGTAGTAACTTCTGTATTAGCTCGTTTTTTAAAAGCATTATTTGGCAATCTTACAGCACCTAAAAATGTTGCTTGTTCGGCTATATAATTTCTTATTGTGCTATTTTTAGAATCTAAAAAATAACTTGATACTACAAAAGCAGCAATTCCATCTTCTTTTAAATTTTTAATTGCGTTACCGATAAAATAATTATGCACACTTGTTTTATTAAGTGTAGTATCATTTAAATCTAAAATCTTTTTTTGACCAAAAGGTGGATTACCTATAAAAGCATCGTATGGCTTATCAAATAAATGGTGCTGAAATGCTTTATTATAAATTGTTTGATTTGGGTGTAAATGCTTTAATATATTTGCACTTATAGTATCAAGCTCTACGCAAGTAAAATGATATTTATCGCTATAATTTTTTGCATAAGACAAAAAAGAGCCTATACCTGCACTTGGCTCAAATATTTCTTTGGTGTGATCATCATTATTAAATCCTAGCTGATTAAGCCCTTGATAAATTGTATCGATAATAATTTTTGGAGTGTAAAAAGCATCTAAAGTTGAAGTTTTTGCCTTTTCATATTCTGCATAATCAAGTGTGCTAATAAGTTCTTTAAATTCTTTTTCCCATTCTTTATTCTGATGATCAAAAGCTTGAGGAATACCGCCCCATCCTGAAAATTTATTTAGAATTTCTTGTTCTTGTTTGGTAGCGTAGCGATTTTCTTGTTCAATAGTTTTTGAAAGTTTAATGGCTTGAAGGTTTTTTTGAAATCTATCTTTTAAAGAACCTAGATAGATTTCATCATCGCTTACAAAATCTAATTTTTGCCCAGATTTGAGGCTTCTTCTTTCATATCCATCATTTCTTGCTGCAGTTTCCAATACTGATTGTTGATTGTAGCTTCTTGCAGCATCTGTTCCTTGTCTTTCATCATCATTTCTTGAAATAAAGGAGAATAAATTTGGGGTTCTATCGCTATGTATTGATTGAGATTTATTTGCTCTTCTGCTAGTATCTCCATATCTGTTAGCCCCTGTTCTCTCTTCTTGTCTGCTTCTTTGCTCTCCAAGATTGCTAATTCCATTTGTGTTTGTGGCAATGCTAGTGTCATTAGATCTGACATTCCTAGATTCTTGATTGTGTTCGGATAAAACTCTGCCCATCTCTCTAGTATTATCAAGCTGTATTGTGGAATTTTCTTGTCTATCCACGCTTGGTGTATTTGATGAAATGCTAGTTCGTTCAATATTGTCTGTAACTTCTCTATGTTCGGATAATTCTCTATTTTGTTGCTCATTTTCTTCTCCTTGTGAAAATTCTAATTCGATTAGATCAAATAAACTTCGACCGCCATAATCTTTTTCATCTTCAATTTGTCTTTTTGTTTTTTTACTCATTTGTATCCTTGTAATTTTTGTTTTTTGCAAGGATATTTTAACATTTTTAACTATTAATATTTAAAGCTCGTGCCTCTTTTAAGATTAATTTTCTTATATAAGTACCATATTCACTTACTAAATCTAAATCCATTAATTTTTTCAAAATTTCCATTTCTTGTTCATTAAGTCTGCAAACTACTAAATTGTCTCTTCTTAGTTTTTGATCTATAGTTTTTCTTCCAGCTGACTTTTTATCAGCTTTACTATATGTTTTTTGAGAGCTTGTTTCAGAGTTTAAAGCTTCTGCTATTGTAAAGGGTTTTTTTTCCATTATTATTTATCCTTTCTAATAAAATCTAAAAGTCTTTGATACTCATTGAAAAAATTTGTATAACTTAATCTTGAAAGATTGTTTTCATTATAAAGTTCAGTAAAAGAAGCTCCACTACTCATAGAATTTTCAATTATCTTTGAAAATTTAAAGAAAAAGAGATTTAAATCTGTAAAATTGCTTTCAAGAGTTTCACAAATTTGCCTTTTCTCTTTCTCATCTCTATAATCTGTAACCAAGATACAAACTCTATCATCATTACCTATTTCATTTAAAGTTTCCAATGTTCTAAGTAAAGAATTGTAATTACTCGTGCAAGGAATAATAATCTTATTACTTTCTTTAATAATATCTAATACCCCTTTTTCTACAAAACCACCAAAATCATAAACGCAATTATCTATTTTTTTTGGAGTCGGTAAAATTTTTGCTTTTTCAGGATAAATCTTTTCTATAATAGAATTGTCATTGCTTTGTAAAAAATATTCCAGATCTTTAGCAATTGAAAAAGCAAAAGGAGTTTTTCCAACACCACCTTTTTTATTTACAACAGATATTATCATAAAAAAACCTTTTTTATATTTTTGTATAATATTATATACTAATATTTATTAATAAGAACTAAAAATAAATATTAGTTATTTTCGATTTAATATTTTCATAAACATCTTTTTCAATTTCTCTATCTTCTTTATGGTTAATTGCAACTTTATACCATTCTTTGTAGCATTTTTCACAATAACAGCTATATAAAACACAAATCATATATCCATCATTGCTTAATCTTCTATTACAACTATCGCAAATGCCATAACCTCCAATTTTTAAAATTTCTTGTTTATTTAGTCTTAAGATTTTAAATTCTTTATTATTATCCATCTCTAGCATTTTATTACTCTCCTATCTTTTTCAAGATTAGCTCTTGATTTGTTTTTAAAATATTTCTTCTCTCTTTCTCTTTCTGCATTTCTTCTAATTCTTTTGCTATTTTCTTTTTAAAAAGATTAATGTAATATTTTTTGATTTTATCTATGAGTTCCTCATTAATTCTGCCTTTTTCATAATAAGAATTACATTTTAACAAAGCAAAAGTTTTGTATTCTAAAACATTAATTCCATCATAGTATTCCTGAAGCTTTAAAAGATCATCTTCTAATTCTTTTCTCAAAGAGTTGTTAAGTTTACTGATAAAATTATCATCATAATCCACTTCTTTTGCACACTTTTTTTCACCAATTAAATGAATAGTTAGCAAAAACCCGTTCACTAGAAAAAAACTAGATACAAAATAAGCATAGCAATTTTCTTCTTCTATAAAATAGGATAAAAATAGTGCAATAGCGATAGTTGAAAACAAGGCAAAAATTAACATAAGGATATTAACAACACGATTTATTCTCAAAAACAAAATTTTATCCACAATCTTTTTTGACAAATTTACTACTCTCATTTATCCTCCTTTAATATTTCTTTGCAACCTTCCTCATTACATCTTAACTCAAAAAAGGTATCGTTTTCTTTGTTTTGCAAAACAACTTCAATGTGTTTATCGCCATAAACAGCCATTACAAATCCATATTTGTTTTCATCAAAGCTTTTAATCTCTTTTCCTTTTAAATAAATAGAAATCTTTTTATCATTTTTTAATACAAGTCCTTGATCCGAAAAGAATTTAATATTTATTTCATTTTGAAAAGTAAAAAAGGCAATAAGCATTAAAAGAAAAATAGAACTTATCGATACAAAAATAATATTTGCTGTAGCAAATAGAGTTTCAAGCTCGGTTTTATTCTCGTTAGAATCATTCAAAATTCTTTTTATATTAATAACACCAAAATAAATAAGTGCAATTCCAAGAATAAAAGATAAGATACCAAAATCATCTTTAACACTACTAAATAAAAACCATAAGCCTGATAAAAAACATATTGCGTATGCTACTATTGTAATTTTTTTCATCTTTGATTTACACTCCATGAAAGACCATTAATAATGATTAAAAATATAAAATAAGAGCCATAAAGGTTTTTTAAACTTATATCAATATTAAAAATATAAAAAACCGCGACAAATATAGGCATTATAAATAATGAGAGAGATAAAACATTAGATAATCCCCAAACAGCACAAATAGCTATAGTAAATACTATTAAAAGAGTTGTAATTGGAAAAAATACTATATTATCTTCGCCTACAAAATTTGCAAAATTACCACATATGAAATCTAAATTAGAAAAAATAAATTTTACAAATTCCCAAATTTCATTTTTAAAAATGCAAATTAAAGCGATAATTGCTATAAAAATTGCATAAGAAAATATTTCTTTTTTAGTTATTTTTTTTTCATAAATCATTTTTGCTCCTCATCTTTTGTAAAAATTTTTATATATAATTATATAATATTATTTATTAAAATTAAATTAAATTAATTAATATATATTTACATTTATTAATGTTATACATTTATTAATCTTATAGTAGATATAGAGTGTTTTTCAAATATCAGTTTTTATAAAATCTTTTTCATTTATTCCATAATATTGCAATTCTTTTTCATATTCTGCATTTTGAAAAAAATCAATTATTGGTTTTTCGCAAAAATACACATTAATCAATCTTTTTTCTTTTTCATTGATTATCCTAATATATTGAAAATTTTTCTCTAAAAAAAATTTATCATTTTCTCCTATAATAGCATTTTCGTAAAGATACTTTATTAAACCCTGTGCAAAATCATTATCTCTTTTATTTGAAAAATTTTCATTATAGTTTTTTATCACTTTTTCTAAGCTAGAACGCATAAAAAACCTTTCTATTTTTTCTCGAGCAATTAGGACATTTGAAAATAAATTTTTCATTCGGCTGAAACTCAACATAAATCTTTTCTCCGCATTTTTTGCACTCGATTTCTGTGCATAAAATCATAGAATGATTTTTGATTTTATCATTGAGCAAATATGAATACATAGTATTTTTCAAACTTATTCCTTTTGACTTATTTTAGTTGTAGTTCTTAAAATCTTCCCTATTATTATTGTAGGTATATCCCAAAGAGTATAATGGCTTTATAATGTATATATCGTTTTTCTTACACTCTTCCATCATTTGATTATAAGTCATTTTTTTGGGATATATCTTGATTTCATTTTTTTCTAATATTTCAAAATACCATAAAAATAAATCATCTTTGGCTTCTTTATACCGTCTTTCACATCTGCCCGGCTGAAATGGTTGTCCTCGTCCTCGGTAAGGCTCTCTAAATGGTCCAGGAACGCATAGGCGTCTCTCCGTATCTTCTGCTCGGATATGCCACACTTCAAGCCATAAGAGCACAACGCCATAATAGAAAAGTAACGCCCTCCGGCTTTCACTTCCTCGGTTATTTTCCGTTTCCACCACTCATATAAAGCTTCGTTACATACCCACGTACCGCCCTGCTTCTTACTTTTCTGCTTCGGCTCTCCCTGCACGATCCGCTTCTCATACCATTCCGGGTACAGCTCCTTTGCTTCTTCCAGCGTAACGGTACTTTTTCTTCTCGGCTTCTCGTACAACGGAGCAAGGTCTACCTTACAGCTCGGTATGCTGGCTTTTATGTCCTCCAGCGTGTAACGGTTCTCTGACAGCTTATAGGCTTTTACTGGGAAATCTACACCCAGCTTCGACTGACTCCCCACACACCGGAAACCTTGATAAATTCCGGTTCGTGCAGTCTCGTGGCAAACAATAGACAATCACCTGCTGATCTTTTTCGCAGCTGATAACGAGGAAAATGTTCATGGTGTTATGCATCTTTACTCTGTTAATCCTGTTCAAATTTTATTCCTCCTCTGTGACTTCCATAAAAAGTATATCCTATGCGTTCTTAAGCTAGCTGCTGTTAGTGCTTCTCATTGCACCCTGGTTATAAAAGCCATACTCACAAACCTCTTCACCAAAACTCTTTACATCTCTAATATAGAACTCTATCTAGCGAACTTTTAGAAAAGATATAAAACATCAGAGTATGGACAGTTGCGGATGTACTTCAGAAAAGATTAGATGTCTAAAAAGCTTGTAGTTAAAGCTTTTTAGACATCTAAATCTAGGTACTAAAACAATTCATCCAGTAAAATATAATATTTTATTTTCTCCCAATCAGGCTTGATCCCCAGTAAGTCAAAAAATAGCTCGACATACTGTTCTTCCCCGATATCCTCCCTGATCGACCGGACGCAGAAGGCAATGTCATACCACTTGTCCGCCCTGCCGCTTCTCCCAAGATCAATAAAGCCACTTACTTTGCCATCTTTCACAAAGATGTTGCTGTCTCCCAGGTCGCCGTGGGAAAAGACAAGTTCCTCTTCGGGCTTTTCCGTCTTTAAAAAATCATACAGCTCGCGCGGATCTTTAAATGGAGTGTCTTCTTCCCAGTTTTCGCAATCCACATCGGCCAGATCGTTATTCAGTAAGTAATCCAATTCGGCTAAGCGGCTGTCTAAGCTATTCGTATAGGGACAATCCGATATGTCGATGGAGTGAAAGAGCCTGATGCACTCCGCATACAGCTCGATAATCTTTTCAGGGCTTTGTTCATCTTCATACTCTTCCGAGCAAAGGACGCCATCGGCCTCACTCATGAGCAGATTGCTCCAGCCATCATGCCGTTCAAAGTGCAGGACCTTTGGAACAGGCAGCTTTCCTTCCAGCCATAGCATCATGTCCTTTTCCCGTTCCACATCATAGGTGGTCCCTTTATACCGGCTGTCCGTCATTTTTAAATATAGGTTTTCATTTTCTCCCACCAGCTTATATACCTTAGCAGGAGACATTCCTTCCGTATCTTTTACGCAGCGGTATTTTTCGATCAGTTTTTTCAATTCCGGTGATATTCTCATTTTAGCCATTTATTATTTCCTTCCTCTTTTCTACAGTATTTAAAGATACCGTTCCTACAAACCTATAAAATCCTATAAATAGATACAAATATCTACAAACAAGATTTCTGTTGTATTCCTGTATCAACCTTGCTAGTTGCAATACGATTTATTGCTAAATCACTTTGCAGAGCCGTCAAGTCCTCAGGCGTAAATTCGGCTTGAACTAAGCCTATATTGTTTATTGCATATCGTTTTAAATTTAGACTTGCATTATAGTCTCTATCTATTGTAATTCCACAATTTTCGCATTGAAAAATGCGTTCGCTTAAAGTTAGAAATTCTTTTTTGTATCCACAGCAATGACAAGTCTTAGAGCTAGGATAAAATCTATCCGCTTCTATGACTTCATTGCCACGATATGCACTTTTATAAGCTAGCATTCTTTTAAATTCAAAGAAACTTACATCAGATATGCTTCTAGCAAGATTATGATTTTTCATCATTCCTTGCACATTAAGGGATTCCACACAAAAATATTTATAATGATTAGCTAAAATGCTTGTTAATTTGTGTAAAAAATCATTGCGCATATTTGCTATTTTTGTATGAATCTTTCTAAGCTTCAAGTTCTGCTTTAAGTAGTTGTTAGACTTTTTGGTTTTATCACCTTTGGCTTTTGGGTGTTGTTTTTTACTAAGTTGTCTGCTAACTCTTTTAAGCTTTCTTGTAAGCTTATTTAGTGGCTTAGGTGCATTTATACTTAAACCATTAGATAAACTTACAAAACTCTTTAATCCCATATCAATGCCTAGGATTCCACCTTTATTTTCTTTTATCTTATGTGTTTTTATAAACTCGTCTTGTGGAATCTCTACACTAAAAGAAGCGAAGTATTTATCACCTTTTTGAGAGATTGTAGCAGAGTTTATTTTACTATTAAAGCGTAGATTCTCACGCATTTTTACAAGTCCTAAATTTGGCACTTTTAGATATTTTTCATCTTTGATTATTGCTTGGTCTCCACCTATGTAATAAGAGCCGAAATTATCTTTCTTTTTCTTAAATTTTGGATAGCTTACTTTACCTTGTTTTAAATCTCTAAAAAATTTTTGAAATGCTAGATTTAGATTTAAAAAAGGCTGTTGCGTAGCATATTTACTTACTTCATAAGTAAAAGGAAATTGTTCTTTTTTTATAGCATTAAACTCTTTTTTAAGCTCTAAATGAGATTTTTTAATGCCTTGCTTATAGTATTCTTGCCATTTAGCGAGTCCCCAATTATAAGCAAGTCTAGCACAACCAAAGGCTTTTTTAAAATGAGTTTTAGCCTTATTGTTTGGCTTTAATTCTACCTTATGAGAAATGCTAATAAGTTCATTATTGTTCGCTGACATTTGCTACCACCATTTATAAAACTTTCTTTATTTTATCAACTTGTTCTTCTACTTCTTCCGGATAGTTTTTAACCATATCATCACTTCCTTAATTTTTCATCTTTGCGAGTTCTTATATAAATCTCTTTTCTACCTTTTTCTATAAAATCAGGTCTATTATTTTTAATACCATATACAATAGTTTCTATTGGATAATATTGTTCTACAACATCTTGATATTCCTTTGCTTTTGAAATATCAATATTTCCGTATAATCTTAATATATCTTCTCCAAAAGACACGCCAATTTCTTCTTCACTATCTTCTAGCAAATATATGAAATCACAGTATTCATCTATAATTCCAGAATCTCCAAAATCTATTACACCACATAATCTATTTTCATCATCAAGTAATAAATGATTACAACTAAAATCATTATGGCATAAGCATTTTTTACCATCAAATATAGTTGTACTATTTAATCTTTGCATAAATTCTTCTACATATTGTTTTTCAATATCAGTAAGACTATCATATATTGTTTCTTTAAGTAATTGATATTCTTCTAAAACATTTTGTTTATTGTCTATCGTATATGAACTTATTTCACTATAATCTAAATCGTGCATTTGTCTTAAAAACATAGCAATATCTTGCTTTAATAATTCTTGCTTTTCTTTTGATAAGGCAAAATATATTTCTGGTGTTAAAAAAGTTCCTTTAATTTCTTTATATCCTAAAATAGATAATTCTTCACTTATATATGAATATTCTATATTTGGTATTTTAATATTTGTATTTAATTTTTTGTTTAGAAAATCATATATTGCTTTTTCTTTTTCATACCCTTTTTTCTTATTAGCACTAAATTTGATTTTGAAAACATATTCATTATTTACAATGTATGCTTTGCTGTCATAACCCTCACCAATCAACTTTATACTATCAACAACTATATTGCATTTTTCTTCTATTATCTTTTTTATATCCATTAGTTTTTCTCCTTAAAATCATACACATAAATAATTTCATCATCTACTTTATTTATTCCTCCTGCTTTTTCATAACATTTACAAGCAGAAATATTGCTTCTATTCGTTATTAAATACATTTTATAACAATCAATAGTTTTAGCATAATCACGAGCAAATGATATTAAACCCGTTCCATAACCTTTGCCTTGATAATCAGGCATAACATCAATAGCGTCAAGATAGAATACTTTTCTTCCATCTGGTTTCAAAAGAATATATCCAAAAGCAAAACCTACTATCTTATTATTTATCTTTGCAATAAATCCAAAATCATTTTTATTATCTATAAATTTTTTTAAAACATCTACATTATATTTTGTATTTTCATCATCAACAAAATCTAACATAAGTCCCAAATCTTGTTCTTCTAATAATTTATATTCCATCTATCTCAACTCCATCTACAATTACATCATATCCGCCGCGGGCATAGCGCTTTGCAGCTTCTAAAAAGGCTTCAATGACAACTAAATTTTGTTCGTTGGACTCTGGTAAATGCGGCGGTATTGCTCCTTTGCTTAAATAATGAAAAAAGTCGTCTGTGTGCATATGTACAGACTTTTCCAAATCTGATTCTTTTGCAACAACAGATGCCGTTGTAGTTTTTCCTGTCCCCGGCGAACCTGTAATCACAATAATTCTTCCTTGATTCATCTACATTCTCCCTCGCAATTCAGATTTACCGCTCTCTTTCTGATTTTGGAGCGTTTCTTCTCTCAAGATTGAAATGGGCGGGAAGCCATTTTAGGGCTTTCCCGCCTTGATTGCCCATCAGCAAAGACGGGCGGGACTGTCAACGGCGGCGCATTTATGCGCCGTTCATCTTGACCGTTGATTGGCCCCGCTAACTTTGCTACTCTGTTCTAAGTAATTCCTCAATTTGTTTTTTCATATATTCTACAAGTGCCATCGCTTCCTTTTCTACTGTCTCCCATTCATCAGACAAATTTCCCAAATAAGCTTCCTTTGCCGTTGTTAGCAGGGGGGAAAATCTCTCCGGCAATTTTAAAATTACCCATTTTGCGGCAACATCTTTTGTCGTGATTTCTTCTGTTACTAAAGTAAACCACATTCGTGATAAGGTTAATAACACATTTCTTTCATCACCCTTAAAGCTGGAAATCAAACCAGGTAAAGAAAACCGAATTGCTTTTTTAATTTCGTGAAATGGGATAGCGGGAATAAGCTCTTTGCTTTCCGCCCCCTTCAAAGTTATGCTATTTTTTCTTGCTTGCCATAATAAAATCATTATATCTGGGTCATTGCAGGCTTGCGGATATTCTCCTGCTTCCATCTCTCCCCTTAGCCATTCACCATACATATACTGACATTTTGGCGGAAATTGCAACGGAACAATATCAGATTGATTGATAATAGTTACCTCTAAAGGTCTTTTTTCAATACAGCCTACGGAGCCAGAAATTTTCAATAATTGCTTTGTTAGATCTGCTCTGATTGAATTACTCAATTCTTGTTTAGTAATTATCAGTATATCTATATCACTATCTGGACGCAGCCCATTCATTGTTGCTGAACCATATAAATATATCCCCAATATTTGACCTTGTAATATGGTTTCTGCTATTGAAATAACTTGATTTACTTGTTGTGGAAATTCATTTATATTCATTGTAACTCCTATATGTATTTATTTTTACTCCTCAACAACTGATAAAACAGCGTCTAAGGCTAATTCTAAGGCTATGGATATATTTGTTTTTCCCCATTCTCTTTCTTGGTATTTATGAGGGTCTGCAAGAGTATCGGCTGAAAAAAGCAGCATAGCCCATGTAACTTTTCTAAATTTTGCACACGCCGCCAATGCGGAACATTCCATTTCTACTACTTGACATCCCTCTTCTTTCCGATACTGAACCATTTCTACTGTTTCTCGATAAAAACCGTCTGTTGTCCATGTTTTAACTTCCCAATATGGTATATTCTTTTGGCTTAAAGCAGATTCAATCGCATTTATACCAGCCTTTGAAATCTCTACTTCTCGGGAGGGAGGAAGATAATGGTAAGATGTTCCCTCATCTCTCAATGCAGAAACAGGTATCAAAAATCTATTTTCCGGGATGTCTTCCAATACGCCGCAGGAGCCGACGGAAATAATCTTTGTTACACCCCCTGCAATTAAATATTCTAAAACTTGGACGGCAGCAGCACTTCCCACAGGAGCCGGACATAGACATATTTTCTCCTGATTATAAAGACATTCATAAATAGGATATCGTCTTGTTGCACTTTCAAATTCATCTATCTGTATTCCATCATGGGTATGTGCATAATTTTCAACCTCGTCTCCTAAAAAAGCAAACACTGCTTTTGCAGGAAAACATTTTTTCCCATTTCCCGGCTGAAAAACAGCTTTTGATGCGGTATCGTACTCTAAAACAGGGTAGTCATGCTTTACTAATGGCATATTATTATCTCCAGGCTATTATTCTATTCCTACAAAGACTAACGCTTTTTGTTTAGGAATTATTCTCTGTAATGTTTCTCGTTCTTTTGATTATTTGATATATCCATATTATCCTGCCTATACGAGCTAATGTTATCATTTTGTTATCGGCATTGATAACACCTACTCGATAACTGTGGATAATAACTATATGTAGCATGTCAAATTATAAGCTATTTTGCTTAGAGATTCAACACAAAACTGAAATTTTACTTTTCCTTATATTCATCTGGTATTGCTATTTGAAATGTTTCACACAACAGCATCACATCATGCACATCATTTTTATCGTGTTCATATCCCAAATGAAGCATTACCTGACTCAATGGTTCAATACAAGAAACAGTTATATCTCCAACTTTTCCAATACCGGAAAAAGTTTTTGATGGAAATATATCTCCCTCATAAACAATTCCGTCATCTGTAAATTCAAAACAATGTAAATCAATGATTCTTTGTTTATCATCTTTCCAGACAGTATGACCATCCGTTGTATAATCAGTATTTACTTCCTCAAATCCATGCTGCTTAATCACATAAATATAATCATGATAATGTTTCAGTTCAACAAACAAATCAATATCATTGTGTATTCTTGATTCTCTTTTAAGAAGTGCATCAACACCCCATCCGCCATCTAAATATACTTTAATTTCGTTTTGCAAAGCATATTTTATAATTTCACATGCATCTTCTGTACGTACCATAATCTATCCTCCAAATTCAAATCTTTGTATGCTTTCCAACTCACTAAAAGCCTGAAATTTGTCAGTCTTTCATCCTTTTTGTTATCAATCACCAATTAGCTGTAATCCATTAGGATTTAGCTGATATATTTTATCGCACACCTCTTCAATATACTTTCTATCGTGAGAAATGCTAATGACAGCCGTTCTTACAAACCTATAAAATCCTATAAAAAGATATAAAACTCTATAAATAGGATTTTTGTTGTATTCCTGTTTCAACCTTGCTAGTTGCTATTTGATTTATTGCTAAATCATCTAGCAGAGCTGTCAAGTCCGCAGGCGTAAATTCGGCAAGAACTTTGCCTATTTTTTGCTTTAATTGTGAAAGTAAATTAAGACTAGCATTGTAGTCTCTATCAATGCTAATTCCACATTCATCGCAAATATAAACTCTATCTTTTAGAGCTAAATTTTCTTTTATAGTTCCACAATTAGAGCATAATTTAGAACTAGGATAAAATCTATCTACTTGATAGATTTCTTTATCGTTGTAGCTAGATTTATATTCTAGTTGCCTTTTAAACTCATAAAAACTTACATCGCTTATAGATTTAGCAAGTCTATGATTACTCATCATCCCTTTTACATTTAAATCCTCTAAGCAAAAATATTTAGCATTTGCTACCAAGCTAGAAGTAAGCTTGTGTAAAAAATCACTTCTTATATTTGCTATTTTACGATGCAATTTATTTAGCTTAATACTTGCTTTTAGATAATTGCTAGATTTTTTAATGCCTTGTAATGCTTCTTGCTTGGTTTTTGCGTGTTGCTTTTTGCTTAGCTGTCTAGCTCTTTTTATCATTAAGCGATTAAGCTTAGCTAATGGTTTAGGTGCTTTTATCTCTAAGCCATTAGATAAACTTAAAAACGATTTTAAGCCTACATCTATGCCAAGTGCTAGATTATTATTTTTAGCTTTATTATGAGTTTTTAGATACTCATCTTTACTGATTTGCATACTAAAAGAAACAAAGAATTTATCAGCACTTTGAGAAATAGTAAAAGAACTGATTTTACCATTAAATCTCAATTTCTCTTTCATTTTTACAAGTCCTAAATTTGGCACTTTTAGATATTTTTCATCTTTGATTATTGCTTGGTCTCCACCTATGTAGTAAGAGCCAAAGTTATCTCTTTTTTTCTTAAACTTTGGATAGCTTACTTTACCTTGTTTTAAATCTCTAAAAAATTTTTGAAATGCTAGATTTAGATTTAAAAAAGGCTGTTGCGTAGCATATTTACTTACTTCATAAACGAAAGGAAATTGTTCTTTTTTTATAACATTAAACTCTTTTTTAAGCTCTAAATGAGATTTTTTAATGCCTTGCTTATAGTATTCTTGCCATTTAGCGAGTCCCCAATTATAAGCAAGTCTAGCACAACCAAAGGCTTTTTTAAAATGAGTTTTAGCTTTATTATTTGGCTTTAACTCTATCTTATGAGAAATGCTAATAAGCTCATTATTATTTGCTGACATTTTCTACCACCACTTCTTGCATTTCATCTAAAAGTTTTTTATTTTTCTTTGAGCGTGAGCCATAAAGTCTAGCTGAAAATACTGTGATTATTTCCAACACATCTTTGGCTAATTCTTCTTCAAATTTTACGCTTTCTTCGCCTTTATTTATTATTATTACTTCTACTTCTTTGGCTTCACATATAGCAAATACTAGCTCAGCACCAAAGCGTAAAAGTCTGTCTTTGTGAGTTAAAACTAATCTTTTTACTTTGCCATCTAGAATTTGATTTAGCAATTTAGTTAAGCCTTTTTTATAATAATTCATACCAGAGCCTAAATCTTGTATAACTTCATAATTAAAGCCTTGTTTAGAACAATATAGCTCTAAGACTTGAACTTGCCTTATTAAATCATCTTTTTGGTCGTGGCTAGAAACACGAGCATAAGCAATAGTTTTTAAGCTATCTTTATTAAAAACTAGGTTTTTATTTATAGCTTTTAATGTTTCTAGCTTATACCTACGCTCTCCACCCTTAGTCATATCATCAGGTTTTAATAAGCCTTTTTTATCCCAATTTCTAAGAGTTTGGATAGTAACACCAAGAGCTTTACTAGCTTGACCGATTGATAATAATTTATTCATAGGACTATTTTAGCAAATTTTAAAAAATAAGTCAAGTAAAATCTATAAAATATTTATATAATTTTATAGATTTTTTTATAATTTACTTAGCAGTTATAAGCCCCGTACCCTCTTTCATTCATCAGCCGGATAAAGGTTTCCCGGCTGGTCGCTGTTTCCTTACAATCCAGCACCGCAAGGGCAATATCCTGCACATAGCTTTTGACCTTTCCCTGCTCTGCCTGTTTCAAAAGCTGGTAGGTGTCTTTGCTCCATGCCACCGTTTCTTCCCGGACTTCTCCAGCAAATGTCTTTCCTTTCTCCGGCACATGCAAGCCCTGTTCCCAGCTCTGCTCGTTGCACCGTTCCTTTAAGTCTTTAAGGTCGTGCTTACTCAGAGGGTAATTTAGGGTATAACAAAATAACCCACCCGAATATCGTTTTTTTTATTTGGTGAGTTTGTTCTTTCAAATACGAAACAAAAAGAGCCGATGATTCGTGAATTGTTCCACAATTTCATCGGCTCTGCGTCTTAAGCGTCTGGCTCTTTGATGACAGTTATCTTCA